>JASIDM010000067.1 GCA_030044695.1 Thermoplasmata archaeon | reverse complement strand
ACGAGCTCGGACTGGCCGCCGCACGGGGGCTGGACCTGGGTTCCGGTGATCGTCACCGTGAACGTCGCCACGGCGCCTTCGCACGCCTTCCCGGCGGTCGAGCCGAGCTGGATGGACCCCTGGAACGCGTAGGCGGCGCTCGGGTTCAGCTGGTGCGCCGGGGTCGCCGGGATGTTGTCCGAGTAGGTGAACAGCGTGCAGGTGCTCGGCACGTGGGTCGAGACCTCCTCGCTGAGCGAGAGGGTCACCTGGCCGGTGTTCTCCAGCGCCGCGTGGAACGTGCAGCCGAGGCCGGGGGCGAGCTTCGCCACCGCCACCGTCAGCTGCGAGGCGGTGAGCGTCAGGACGCACGAGACGCCGGTCCCGGGGGTGACGCCGGACGGGTTCGTCCACACGAGCCCGGCCGAGTTCTGGCAGTTCCCCCCGTTGCCGCCGTTGCCCCCGTTGCACCCGCCGCTGCTGCCGCCGCAGGCGTAGGCGACCCCGCCGGCGCTCGCCAGCGCCACCACGAGCACCGCCACCGAGAGCGTGTTCATCGACCCTCTTCCGTCCCCTGGACCGCCGCCGGAACTAGCGGCCCGCGGCGACGAGCGCGAGCGCTCCCGCCGCGGGCCCCGAACGAGTTTTCCTCACCGTCGTCCTCCCGGGGCCCGGGCCGATCGACGGCCGGCCGGCTGCGCCGGCGGCCGCCGGGGGCCCGGGCCCCCTCTTCCGAGGTCGTTCCCGATGTGGTCTAGCTCGACCCGCTCACCGAGAAGGTGAACAGGGCCGTCGTCCCCTCGCACATGGCGGGGGCGCTGAGGCTCTCCACGATCGAGAACGTCCCGCTGAACGACGCGCCGGCCGCCAGCGACGTCGGGCTCCCCATCACGTTGACCGTCCCGGTGATGAACGTCCCGTCGCAGACGTTCGTCACGCCTGGGGTCGTGTACGAGAGCGTCGGGCTGACGATGTTCAGCGTGCCGACGTTCTTCGCCGTGAAGTTGAACGTCACCACGTCGCCGGGCCCGATCGGGCCGACGGCGAGGTTGACGTTGGGGCTGTTGAGCCCCGTCGGGCCGGAGGTGAAGTGCACGTAGCTGGGCGAGCTCGGATTGAGGCTCACCGCGGTGAACCACAGGATCAGCGTGCCCGCTGAGCCTGAGGCGCCGTTGAGCGTCGCCTGCGCGGAGAACGCCGCGAAGCCGAGCCCGCCGGCCGCCACCACGGCCACCGCGACGAGCGCGGGGGCCCAGGCGTAGCGTCGAGAGGTCACAGGTACCTACCTACCTTCCTTTCCCGGAGGAGGTCGATCGTCCCTCGAGCCCGCCTAGGTCGCGGTGCCGGTGATCGTCACCGAGATCGACAGCACGTCGCCCTGGCAGCCGTTGGGCGCCCCGCTCGTGAGCGTGAACGTCCCGCCGAAGCTGAAGACCTCCCCGGAGGTCACCGCGACGGTCCCGCTGGGGACCGACACCGGGCCGTTGGCCTGGCCGCTCGAGAACGTCTGGGCCCCGACGAACGTGTCGGTGTAGGTCCAGTACTGCAGTCCGCAGCCCATCGCCGTGTCGCTGACCGTCAGCGACTCCGAGATCGTCCCCGGCAGGTTGCCGGTGACCGTCAGGGAGTCGGCGAAGGTGCACCCGTCGCCGGGCGCGAAGTAGCTCCCGCTGAGGCCGGACCAGGTCGCTCCGCTCGCCGTCCCGGCGCTGCAGACCGAGCTGTCCATCTGCGTCGGGGAGTTCGTGGGGCTCGAGCCCCAGACCAACCCGAACGACCCCGCGGTCGCCTGTCCGTTGATCGTCGCGGTCGCGCTGAAGGCGGCGAAGCCGATGCCGCCGAGCGCGATGACCGCCACGACCGCCACAAGTCCCATCACCAGTCGCTTCCCCATCTGCTCTCCTTAGTGGGCCAGACGGCCCGGGCAGCCCATCGGCCGGTGAAGGTTAACTCCGTCCGAACTAAGCCGGCCGGTCATCTCTACGACCGCGCCGGTTCGTAGCGGTCAACCGCCGGGATCTCCGCTACGATCGCTCGCGCCGACGGGCCCGCGCGCGGTTGCGTTCCGGGGCGACGAGGGCGGCGTCGGTCAGCAGTCGGGAGAGCCCGTCGATCGCCTTCGTCGCCTCTTCGTACTGCCGGTTCCGCAGCCGGTCGATCGACCGACGGGCGAGGTCCGTCGCGACGCCCGAGAGCCACGGCTCGAGCTGGGCCGTGCGGAGCCGCTCGGTCTCGTTCCGGAGCCGCTCGATCAGCACCGCGGCGACCGGGTTCGCCTCGGGCTCGCCGGCGGCGGCCGCCGCCGGAGCGTTCCCGGACGCCGTCGGGGCCGGCGTCGGTCCGCTCGGCACCTCCCCGTGCCGGTAGCGGTAGGCGACCCCGCCGTCCAGGACCACCAGCTCCGGAGGGAGGTCCGCGCCGACGCTCGGCCTCAGGATCGGCTTGCCGAGGGTGTCGGCGACCTTGACGAGGTCGACGAGCCGGCCGATCGGCACCACGGTCGCCCCGACCGGCAGCGGGCCGGTCTCGGCGACGGCCTCGGCGTACGGGTCGAGGAGCTCGCCGAGCGGCGCCAGCTCGGGCTCATCGGGCCGGCGGGTCGCGACGTAGGCGCTCCCGCCCAGCCCGCCGGCCGACGCGAGCAAGGCGACGATCGCCACGGCGGCGTTCGGCGAGGAGGTGGACGACGGGGCCGGGACCGCGAGCTCGCCGCTAGCGCGGTAGTCGAGGCCGCCCGGGCGCACGGTGGCGCCGGAGAACGTGAGGTTGAACACCGGCGTCGAGCTGATCGCCTCCGTCGCCGCCCCGACGACGATCGAGCTCGCGTACGTCGGCTGCAGCGTGAGGGCGAAGGTCACCGAGGGGTACCCCAGCTCCGTGCCGATCGTCTGGGCGAGGGCGACCACCGCGCTGATGTTCACGGAATAGCGGGTCTCCAGGGCGACCGCGCTCGTCGCCGGGACGATCGTCCCGTTCGTGACGGTGTAGAGGGTCTTCGACCAGGCCGACGTGGACAAGGTGACGACGAACGACTCGTTCACCTGGATCGAGGCGGTCCGATTCACCGTGAGCAGGTACAGGAGGCTCACGTTGACCCACGTCGTGATCGCCGTGAACAGGGTGACGTTCCCGCCGTAGATCTCCGTGGAGTTGTTGTACAGCTCGCTCGGTCGCAGCGCGGCCGCGAAGGAGTTCGCTCCGGCCTCGGCGTACGTCGCGACGACCGTCGAGCTCGGAGCCCCGCCGGTCGGATGGGTCTCGGCGTAGAGGTAGTACGCCGCCCAGACCGTCGTCAGGAGGAAGACGACCAGCAGGATCGCCGCGAGGCGGTGGAGACGGACCGACGGTCTCACCCGCGCTCCTCCCGCCCCACGAGGGCGACGACGGCGAGCAGGGCGATCACGGCCCCGGCGAACAGCGGGTCCAAGATGAGGAAGCCGGCGTACGGCGCGGCGACGAGAAGGGCCCCGATCACGTCGGCGTACGGCACCGTGCAAGGGTCCTGGGCGTGGTTGGCGTCCCCTTTGGTCTGGAAGACCCAGTTCGGGCCCCCGGAGACGATCTTGATCACGCGATGGACGGTCGGCGCCGGCAGGCAGCTGACGTGGAAGGCGATGATCGTCCCGACCTTGATCGCCTGGGGCGCCACGTGGTGGATCACGACGAGCTCGCCTCGGGGCAGCGTCGGCGTCATGCTGCCGGTGGCGATGGCGAGGATCGGCTGCGAGACGCCGAGGACCGTCGGGAGGCCGTAGCCGAGCGTGATCACCACGACGCCGACGACCGCCGCGCTCCCCAGCGGCCCGCGGAGCGCCTCCGGTTCACGGGTCCGCGCCCGGAACCGTAGCCGGCGAGGGCCGAACTCCTCCCCGAGGTACTGGCGGGCCTGCTGCCGGGGTTCCCGGAGGGCGAGGCCGATCACGACGAGGAGGATGGCGAGGCCCGTGAGCTCGGTGGCGAAGGCGTACTCCCAGTTCGGGTAGGTGACCCCCCAGGGGAGCAGGGTCGCGAGGGCGAAGTAGGCGGAAGCGAACGTCACCGGGCCGAGGATCCCCCAGCGCGCCTTGTAGGCGTAGACCGCGAGGACCATGCCGAGGACGAACGACTCGACGCCGGAGCGGAGGACGAGGTCTACCGCGCCGGCCCCGCCGAGGGACAGCACGGCCGGGAGGTTCGTCGAGAATCCGCCGAAGGCGCCGGCGGAGATCAGCAGCGCCGTCGGGAACGCGAGGACCCGGCTGAGCGCGCGGAACAGGTACCCCACGAAGAGCAGCACCTGGGCGAACGCCATCAGCGGGGCGAGGAGCAGCAGGTACCCGAACGCGAACGGCGATACGAGGGGGGTCCGGCCGAATCCGAGGAAGAATCCGGGGTCGAGCTGGACCGCCAGCCAGAGCAGGACCACCAGCGACGCGAACCCGACGGCGACGACGGTCGGCTCGCGCAGCACGAGCCCTGCGTCCCGGGCCGGTCGTCGCTCGAGGGCGAGCCCGAGGACGACGAGGCCGATGAGCGCGAGCTGCAATCCGACGAGGGCGACGTCCGAGCCCCAGGGAGAGAGGGAGGGGTCCAAGACGAACAGTCCCTGGGCCAGGGTGATGGCCACGAGGGCGATCGCGAGCGGGAGGGCGAGCTCCCAGCGCGAGGGCGGTCGGGGCTGGCCCGGCGCGACGGCGCGGGGCCCGGGCGCGAGCATGCGAGCTCAGCGCCTCCGTCGCCGTCGGGGAGCGAGCACCCGGTCGGGGGTCAACAGCCGGACCTCCGGCGGCAGGGGCGACCGCTCGGCCGGCGGGCGGGGCCCCGGCGGTCCCGGTCGTTCGCTCCATCCCCCCGACGTGTGCGGGGAGGGCCGGGGCGACGCGGGAGCGATCAGCGGGGGCACGGCGCGAGGGGCCGGGTCCCCGGGAAGCGACAGCGCGAGCTCGCTCCAGGCCTGCCGGGAGATCCATCGGAGCGTGAGCTCGTCGCCCTCGGGATCGGACGGGGTGCCGAGGATCCGGCGCAGCTCGTCGACCGCGCGGTCCGTCTCCGAGCTCTTGGCGACCAGTCGCGCGAGGGCGTCGAGCGCGCCGGCCGCGCGCGTGGTGAGGTAGTAGCCGCCGGATCGAGCCTCGACGAGGTCGAGGCAGACGCAGAGCCCGAGGTACTTATCGAACGACGTCGGGTTGAGGTTCGCCAGCCCGACGATGCGCGTCTTGCGGGGCGAGCGGCGGACCGCGCCCAGGAAGTCCCCCAGGACCTCCAGCTTCGTACGGTAGCGTTGCTGACCGCCCCTGGCTGGCAGCTGCGCGTCCCTCCCCCCCCGGCCCCACGGATCGTCTCCGCGGACTGCTGCGAGCGCGGAATCGGAACCCGATATAATATGGTATACTCCCGGAACAACGCGCCCGCTCTGCCCGTCAGCAATCCTAGCACGGGACGCGGTCCCGGACCGACCGTGGTCTCACGAAGGTCCGCCGCGGCCCGGGAACGCCCGATCCACGGTCCGGCGGCCCGACATCCCGTCCGAGCCGCCCGATTTTATATCAGCGTCGTGGCTCGCGGCGCCGTGCCGGCGTCGGGACCCCGTGTCGTGGTCATCGGGCTCGACTCGGCGTCCCCGTGGACCCTCAACGAGCGGTTCCGTCCGTTCACCCCGAGGCTGAACGAGCTCCTCGCGCGATCGGTCCGAGGTACCCTGCGCACGATCGACCCCCCGATCACCGTCCCTGCGTGGGCCGTGATGTTCTCGGGGATGGACCCGGGCTCCCTCGGGATCTACGGCTTCCGCCACCGCCGGCCCGGGACGTACTTCGATCAGTACGTGCCGTCGTCGCGGACGCTCCTCCAGCCGATGGTCTGGGACCGCCTCTCCCGCCTGGGCCGGAGGGTCGCCGTCATGGGGATGCCCCCGGGGTACCCTCCTCCGACCGTCAACGGCGTCTACATCTCCGACTTCCTCACGCCGGACGGGGCCCGGGACTTCGTCTCCCCACCGTCGCTCGCGGAGGAGATCCGGACCGCGGGCGGCGGCTACACCTTCGACGTGACGTTCCGCGCCGATGATCGCGACCGGATCGCCCGAGAGCTGCTCGAGATGACCCGCCAGCATCTCGCCGTCGCCCGGCACCTGTGGAAGAAGGAGCGGTGGGACTTCTTCGCCCTCCACGAGATCGGGCCGGACCGGCTCCACCACACCTTCTGGAAGTACTTCGACCCCCGCCATCCGCGCTACGAGGAGAACCCCAAGTTCCGGGAGGTCGCCGAGCAGTACTACCGCCGGCTCGACGCCGGGATCGGGGCGTGGCTGGACGAGATCCCCGACGACGTCCGGGTCCTCGTCGTCTCCGACCACGGCAGCCAGGCGATGCAGGGCTGCTTCTGCATCAACGAGTGGCTGATCCAGCAGGGGCACCTCACCTTGAAGGGCCCCCGCCCGAAGCCGGGGACGCCGCTCGAGGAGGCGTCCATCGACTGGGGAAAGACCCGGGCGTGGGGGGCCGGCGGCTACTACGCGCGGATCTTCTACAACGTGAAGGGCCGCGAGCCCGAGGGGCGTCTCGCCGCCCGGGACGTGCCGGAGTTCGAGGCTCAACTGACCCGGGAGCTCCAAGGGATCCGAGGGCCCGACGGTCGCCCCCTCGGGGTCGACGTCCGGGTCCCGAAGATGATCTACCGTCAGGTGCGCGGCGACAGCCCCGACCTGATGGTCTACTTCGCCAACGCCGCCTGGCGTTCGGCTGGGACCCTCGGCTACGACACCCTCTACCTCGCCGAGAACGACACCGGACCGGACGACTCAGTCCACTCGTTCGACGGGGTCTACGCGATCAGCGACCCCGCGCAGGGACGAGGGACCGTCGGTCCCACGGAGCGGCTGATCGACATCGGACCGACCGTCCTCGATCTCCTGGGCGCGCCAGTCCCGCCGGAGATCCAAGGACGTCCGATCGCCGGCTTCCGCTAGGCCCGGGGCGACTCGGCCGGTCCGAGTTCCGCTCCGATCCTAAGGACCGTGTTCCAGTTACGGCTGGTCCCCGAGCATCCGAGCTGCCGCTCGATCGCGACGGCCGTCAGGCGGGAGCGCCCGATCCCGTCGGGATAGACGATGTAGGCGTGACGGCTGCCCGGCGCGACCATCTCCCGACCAACGATGGATTCCCTGAGCGAGGCCCACCCAGAAGCGGGCGGGGTCGCCCTCAGGAAGGTCACCACGAGGTGCGCCGGGTCGGTGCGGGCCGCGTCGGGGTAGGGGTTACGTCGCACGACCTCCTTCCACTCGCTGGCGGTGCGGACGAACACTTCGGTCCGGAGCCCAGCTCCCGACGCCAGCGCCTGTTCGATCGTCCGCTCCGTGCCCTTCGGATCGCTCTCGGCCGGAGGACGGAGCACCGCGTTGCCGGACGCTCCGATCGTGAGGATATCGGTCGCCCCGGCCCGCTGGAGCACCTCTCGGAGCCGCTCCATCTTCAACGGGCGGCCCGCGACGTTGACCGCCCGGAGCAGCACGGCGCAGCGTTCAACATCGACCGTGGGCCCTTCTCCAAAGGCCGCCTCGCGGCCCCGAGTCTCGGTAGGGGCGATGGGCGCCTTAACGGCACTTGCGCTCGGTCCCCTTGACCGGGCTCATTCCATGGAGACGTCCGAACGGAGGTAGGCGCGGGTCGCGAGCACGAGGACGACCACGGTCTCGACGACCAGGACGAGCATCTCGAGCCCGTTGTGGGCGGAGAGGCTCGCTTGGTAGCCGGCGCGCGCCGTGTCGGCGATGTAGGTGAGCGGGTTGAGGAGGAACAGCACCTTCAGCGGGGTCGGGAGCCCTGGCGTGTAGCCGTAGAAGACCGTCGAGGCGAAGTTGACGAAGAAGATCAGCAGGATCTGCACGCTGTTGTAGGCGGTGTTGGACTTCAGGTACGCCGCGAGCAGGAGCATCGTCGAGCCGAAGAAGATCGAGCCGAGGGCGATCGCGCCGAAGATCGCGAGCCCCCCCACGACGGTGAGCGTCCCCGGGCCCAGCAGGACGACGGCCAGCGCGAGCATCACCGCCGCGCCCCCGAGCCCCCAGAGCAGCGAGGTGAACATGATCCCGAACAGGTACTCCGTCCGGGTGAACGGACCGACGAGCAGCTGGGCGAGCATCCCCCAGCGCCGGTCCGACCAGAGCATGCTGCCGCCGACCGTTCCGGCCATCACCGCCTGGAACGACATGATCCCCGGGGCGAGGAACCCGAGGTAGCTGTGCGACGAGCCGCCGGCCGCCGAGGCGAGAGACTGGAAGCCGTAGCCGAAGAAGATGAGGTACATCGCCGGTAGGCCCAGGAGGATGACGAGGCTGCCCGGGTCGGTGTTGACCCGGGTGTTCCGGTAGATCAGCCGGAAGAGGTTAGGGACGGGCAGGAGCCTCCCCCCTGGGGGCGATCGATCGCAGGAAGACGTCCTCGAGCGTGTTCTGGCGGACGGTGAGCCACTCGAGCTGGACCCCGAGCTGGCGGGCGAGGTCGACGACGGCGGCGAGCGTCCCCTTCACGTCGTCGACGAGGAGGATCGCGGCGTTCTCCCGGACCGTCACCTCGACCCCGGCGCCGAGCTGGGCGCCGAGCGCCGCGAAGAACCGCTCCGCCTCCGACGCCCCGACGGTGAGGTCGATCGTCCGCTTCCCCGAGTAGCGGCGCTTCAGGTTCTGGACGGTGTCCATCGCGAGGATCTTCCCCTCGTCGATCACGGCGACCCGGTCGCAGAGGTAGTCGGCCTCCTCCAGGTTGTGCGTCGTGAAGACGACGGTCAGTCCCCGGCGGACCTCCGCCTTGATCGAGTCGAGCAGGACCCGGCGCATCAGCACGTCCAGGCCGATCGTCGGTTCGTCCAGGAACAGCACGTCCATGTCGTGCATGAACTCCCGGGCGACCTGGGTCCGCCGCTTCTGTCCCCCCGAGATGTCGAACGAGCGCCGCCGGCGGATCTCCTCCAGCCCGAACCGCTGGATCAGCGCCTCGGCCCGTCGTTGGCGCTCGGCCTTCGGGACCTTCCACAGGTAGCCGTAGAGGTCGAGGTTCCCTTCCACGGTGGTGAACTCGAACGACTCCCCCTGCTGGACGACCCCGATCCGCTCGCGGATGCGGCGGCCGTCGTGGCGCGGGTCGAGGTCGAGGATCCGCAACGTCCCCGACGTCGGCTGGATCAGCGTCGTCATCGCCTTGATGAGCGTCGATTTGCCGGCGCCGTTGCGGCCGAGCAGCCCGAACACCTCGCCCTTCCCGACGGAGAAGGTGACGCCGTCCAGGGCGAACTTGCGGCCGTCGTAGGAGTGGCGCAGCCCGTCGGCGACGATCACCGGCGGACCGTGCGACGGCAACGGACCCTGCGGAGCCCCGACCATGCGCTGCCCTCCTGTTTCGCCCCGTCGGGACCGATCCGGTCCGTCGCACGGCGCGGTACGGTGTCGGACGGAAGGAGGGTTCTAAAGCTCAACGCACGCCGCGTGCGCCGCCGGGGTGTGGAACGAGGGTCGCCGGGCGCGGTCCGCCCTAGCTCCGCGCGTACGTCACGATCACGACGATCGTGCCGGGCGGGGTCACGGTGAGCGAGCTCTCGGCGGTCTCCGTGTAGCCGGGGATCTGCCAGAAGGCAAGCGTCCACGTCCCCTGCTCGAGCTCCAGGACGAACCTCGAGGACGCTGACGCGCTGGAGACGACGATCGGGCCGGTGAGGTTCACCCCCCAGACGGTCCCGGCGGCGAGGCCGACCTCCTGCACGACCACTCTCGACTGGAGGTAGTGCGCCACGACGGTGCCGGCGTGCGGGGCGGTGACGTTCACCGTGGTCGTCGCCTCGAGCGTGTAGTCGTGCTCGGCCCAGAAGCTGACGTTGTACGTCCCGTTCATGAGGGCCACGGCGAGGGACCCGACGGTCGAGGTGACGCTCGCGTTCCACGGCCCCGTAAGGTTGACCCCCCACGCGGTCCCGCTCGGGAGCCCGGACTCGACGAAGACGATCCGGGACTGGGCGTACCGGACGTCGATCGTCTGGGACCGGGGCGCGGCGACGGTCAGCGAGGTCGGGCCGGTCAGCCGGCTCCGATCGGCGAAGCTCTCGTACGTCACGGCGTAGGTGCCGTTGAGCAGCGTGAACCCTAGCGTCGCGGTGGTCCCGGAGACGGTGACCGGGCTGCCGGCCGGGGAGATCGGCGTGAGCGTCACCGACCAGTTCGTCCGGGCGGGCAGTCCCGCCTCCACGAAGCGGACCGCCACCGTGTCGGGCCGGAACCGGACGATGTGCGTCGAGGCAGCGGCGGGCACCACCAGCGTTCCCTTGCCGCCCAGCACCGTCTCGGTGTCGGGTCGCTGCACGTCGAACCGGTACTCGGCGCCTCGGACGAGGTCGAACGTCACCGAGCTACCGTTCGTGGTGCTCGCTACGGCCGGGGGGCCGCCCGACAGGGCGGGGGTGAGATCGAGCCCCCAGGTGGTGTTCGAGGGCAGACCGGGCCACGCCGGCAGCACGCCGACCTCGAACGTGACGGTCTGGAACGTCCCGAACGCCACGGTGAGCTCCGTGGCCCCGGTGACGTTCAGCTCGGCGTAGCCGGCCGGTCCGGGGCCCACGACGCGGGCCACGCCGTAGCCAGGGGGCGCGAGCGCGGTGAACGGCAGCGGGCCCAGCGGTACCACGGTCGACAGCAGGTCGGTCCCGGAGCTCACGGGACCGAGGCTCGCCAGCTCAAGGCCCCACACCGTTCCGGCCGGGAGGCCGGTTTCCCTGACCTCGAGGGACGTGGTGCCGGGGCAGTCCGCCCGCGTCAGCGGGAGCTGGTCGCCGCCGGCCAGGATGCTCGCCTGGACGTCCGCTGCGCCCGGGGGAAGGGCCTGCGAGTCGTCGGCATAGTCGTAGCTGTTGACGAACGGAATCGTCGACACGGGGTTCAGGGAGTCCCCGTACGTCGACCAGAAGTTCCCCCCCTGGTTGCCGCACCCGTTGCCGAGGACGTTCCCCGAGAGGGGCACGCCGTTCACGGTCTCCGAGACCGAGGTGGCGGACTGGGCGCTGACGTTCCAGGTGTCGTCGTAGACGGGGGGCACCAGCGGCCCGCAGTCACCGGCGTACCCGCCAGGACAGGAGTCGGTGTACAGGTCGTACGGCAGGTACACGACGGGATTGTCGATGGCGAAGTTGTTGTTGTAGATCAGGTCCCCGGATTCGGCCTCGACGAGACCTCCGTACGTCGTGGGCACGATCCCCGAGTCGGCCAGCGTGCCGGGATCGCGGAACGTGTTGTCCCAGACGGTGTTGTCCGTCCCGCCGTAGAGGAGCAGCGCCTCCGGCGAGATGCAGAAGTCGCAGGTGATCGGTGGGCAGCTGCTCCCGCAGCCGGACGAGAAGCTGGGGAGGGTCGGCGTGGGGACGAGATCGTTCGAGGCGATCAGGTCGTGGGAGGAGTCCCAGAGCATGACGTTCGCCTGCGGAAAGAGGTTCTCCGCGGACGGTACGTAGCCGGCGAGCGTTCCGAGCTCGGCCATCGCCGGCCAGCCCCCGACGTTCGTATCGTGGGTCAGGGTGACGTTGTCGGCGCCGACGAGCTCGATCTGCAGGTCGAAACAGATCGAGGGTCCGGTCCGCGGGGTCCCCCAAGCTTCGTAGTAGGCGCAGAAGCTCGGCTCGTGGTTTGCCGTCACGAACGCCGTCGTCCCGTTCAGCAGGATCCCGGCGAAGACCGGGAAGAGGTAATCGTCGAGCGCGGCGAACGCCTCGGAGATGTTGTCGTTCGCGACGGACCCGCAGTCCGTACATCGGTCGGTGGGATTGTCGAAGAGCAGGTACGGGTTCGTGAGCGTGCCGGACCCCTGCGTCGAGATCCCGGCGAGCTGGGCGTTCGAGAACGCCCACAGCGGAGTGTAGACCCCGCTCGATGGGTGGTACGGGAGCGTGACGGCAAGCGCCGTCGCGGAGCTCCCGACGGTCAGCAGGCCCGTCTCCTCCTCGTAGTCGGAGAGGAGCACCGCGTACTCGTAGACCCCGGGGGGCAGGTACCAGGTCGGGACGTCCGGTGCCCACTCTAGGGTCTGGTCGAACGCGCTGTCCGTGGCGAAGAAGACGAAGGCGTACGGCTCGCCCCCCGGGGCGTCGGGCGCGCCAGAGACGCGGATCTCGTTGGCGACCGCCGTGGCCCCGGCCTCGCCGCCGAGGGCGTTCCACCCCCAGAGCGGCTCCAGGATCTCGGGCCCCGCCACGGCGGTGACCGTCGTGCCGCTCCAGCTTTCCGACAGGCCGGCCGAGGTCTCTCCGGTCTCCCCTCCGAAACTGAGGGCCGACGGGACCGCGTCGAACTGCGACGGGGAGCACCTCACGAGACTGACGGGGCAGTAATCGAGCGTCGCCGACAGGTTCGCGGCGAGGACGTCGATCGTCGCCCCGTCGAACCCCCCGAGGGCGAAGTCGAACTCGAAGTCGTTCGGCAGCCCGACCGGGTCCAGGCCGGACCCCTGGGCCACGAACGGGGCGACCGGCGCCGGGGTCGCGTCGGCGACGGAGTTGAAGACGATCCAGTCGTACGAGCCGCTCTCCTGGATACCTCCGGCGGCCTGCAGGGAGTAGTTGTACCAGAGCTCCTGGTCGCCCGCGGTGGTCACGGAGGAGTTCAGGTAGAGCGTGAGGGTGAACGGCTGAGGGGCGTACAGCCACGGCCCGAGGCCCACCATGAGCCCGGCGACATCCGAGCTGTTGGAGCTGTGGGACAGCACCGTGGCGGTCCCCTCTTGGATGTACGCCCCGGGGCTGGAGAAGTTCCAGGTGTCCTCCCCGAGGTTGATGGTGTTGTTGTGCTGGTAGACGTCGACCGCGTTCTGGGCCCAGAACTCGTAGCCGGAGCGTCCGTGCAGCATGACATTCCCCAGCACCGAATTGAGCTGGATCCCCCATAGGTCGGGAGCCAGGGTATCGAGGTAGAGCGCGTCGATCGAGTTCACCGTGAGCGATCCGACCACGCTGGAGGCGTCCACCGTCGTGAGCTGCTCGCCGGTGTCGACCGACGTGAAGCTGGCCCCGTAGTAGGCGATGCCCGCCGGCGCCGGAGCCGAGCCGTACCCGGAGCGGTCGCTCTCCTGGGCGACCTGATAGCCGGGGACGACGACCCCGTTCACCACCTGCGCGGGAGTTCCCACGTACGGCAGCCGGATGTCCTGACGCGGGACCCCGGCGTCTCCGAGGGCGGTGGCGGTCTCGTGCACCCGGGCATCGAACGCGGCCGAATCCGCGGACGACCCGTTCACCGCGGCGGCCCCTGCCGAGGCGCCCGGACCCTGCGCCGAGATCGTCGACGCCGTCCCCTGCGAGTGGGAGGCTCCGGTCGAGGTTGAGCCCGACCCGGTCGACGAGCTCGCCACGGGAGCGATCGACGCGGCAACGAGGAGGACAAGGAGGGTAATCGAGAGGGGGACCGCCCACCTCCAGCGCATCGCTCGGGCAAGACCGGAAAGGTACTTCAGACCCGCGTCGGCCGCCGAAGCGGGTCGCGCGGTCAAGGTCGGGCCGGCCCGGAGCCGTAGGCTCGCCGCCCGAGAGAGGGACCGGCGCATTTCCAAGGGCAGGCCGTGTCGCTGAGGTAGCGCTGCGGGCGACCCGCGGGGCTCACCGACAGGTCTTTAGCGGGAACTTCGATTCGGTTCGGGGTCGGCTGTAACCGTGGCGTCCACGGCGGACCGAGTGACGCCAGCGGGGCCGACCGTTCGGCTGCGGCGAAGATGGAGCCCCGGCCGCCGGGGCTGGCGCGGCAATCGGGCCGCGATCGTGCTCGTGGGAGCTCTGTTCCTGGTCTCCGGCCTGCCCGTGCTCCAGGACATCGCGGGCGCCGCGGCGAGCCCGACCACGACGGCGGCCTCCGCTGGGGTTCCCTCCGTCGCCGCGGCCCCCTCCTCGGTCCAGAACGTCACGCCGGGAGCCTCGTCCGCTCCGGCCAGCAACCTCTGCTCGGTAGGGATCATGCAGGAGTGCGCCTCCACGTCCCCGTCGGCGGAGGTGGTCCCCGCGGGGACGACCGTGTCGTCCTGGCTGAACATCACGCCCCCGCTTCCCAATCCGAGCCCGACCGAGCGCGATCTCCCGGCCATGAGCTACGACCCGTCGGGCCACGACGTCGTGCTGTTCGGAGGTTGGGGCTACGCCCCAGGTGCCTCCCCGGCGACCTCGGCGCCCGATTTCCTGGGCGACACCTGGTCGTTCGTCGACGACCGGTGGACCGAACTGATCAACCAGTCGACCTGCACGCCGACGACGTGTCCGTCCCCGCGCGCCGGGGCGATGATGACGTACTATCCGCCGGACAACGGGCTGATCCTCTTCGGCGGGTACAAGACGATCCCGTGCACGGGCTGCACCCTGCATCCGTTCATCGTGGTCGGCTACAACGACACCTGGCTGTTCACCAACGGAACGTGGACGAACATCACGAGCTCGTCCGGCTATGCGCCCCCGGAGCGCTACGCCGGGGCGATGGTCTTCGATCCCTCGGACAACTACGTGCTCCTGTTCGGGGGCAACTCCCCGGCGCTGAACTCGCTCGGCGACACCTGGTCGTTCGACGGGAGCTGGACCAACCTCACCTCGAAGGAGGGTGGGGTCACGGGCTACGAGACCCTCAAGGCGCCGGAGCCCAGGTCGTTCGCGGCGATCGCCAACGCTCCCTCCGGCTACGTGCTCCTCTTCGGCGGGGCGGACTCGTTCGACGAGGCGGCCGACTTCGACACCATCGAGAACTCGTGCGACAACGGCGCCTACAAGGCCGCCGGGGACTCGACGGTCGCGTGGTGGTTCTACCAGGGGACGTGGAGGCCGATGGACGGCTGGGGGGACATCTGCCCTCCTCCGCCCCCCAAGAGACCGGCCGACGCGTCGGCCGCCATCGTCCCCGACGTCTCCACCGTGGTGAGCGGCCCCCCGTGCGGTCGCTACGGGGCGGCGCTGGGCTGGAGCCCGAAGAACGGGCGGTTCGCCCTGTACGGCGGCTACGGCTCCTCGAACCTCGGCGTGGGGGCGAACTGCAGCGCCAACGTGACGGTGCTCAACGACACCTGGCTGTACGACAACGTCTCCGGCGGGGGCTTCGTCTGGTACAACGGCGGCGACTCCGGGGACCCGTCGGCCCGGGAGGAGATGGGGTACGCGAGCGACTTCACGGACGACTACTTCGAGATCTTCGGTGGCGAGGGCCTCGCCGGCCTCTCCAACTCGACCTGGCGGTTCTACGAGATCGTGCACGCGCGCCTCACCGGGCCGACGAGCTGGAACACCGGAGAATCGATCCACCTGACGAATCCCCCGTTCGACGTCACCGGCTACGGCGGCTCCGGCGACCTCACGTTCACGCTGCGCGCGATCGGACTGCGCACGACGAACACGCTCGCTAGCGGCACCGGGTGCGCGCCGTTCACCGACGGCAAGACCGGGACGATCCCGACCAACGGGACCGACAGCTTCGTCTGCGACCCGGACGCGAGCAGCTTCAACCTGTACAAGATCCTGCTCAAGGTCACCGACGCGAAGAACACCACCGACAACGCCACGGCCAGCTGGATCTACGAGGTGGTCCCGCCGGAGTCGGAGCAGATCTTCTCGCAGTACGTCACGGACTTCTTCCAGGGGATCGACCTCTCCAACGTCTTCACCGTCTACGCCCAGGTCGACGGCGAGCCGGCGACCAAGATCGTCGCGACCCTGGGCAACACCAAGGTGACGTTCAGCCCGACCGCCGGCTCGCCGAAGTGGTGGAACGCGAGCCTGGAGATGTCGTCCGTCGCCAAGGGAGCGATCCTCCACGCCGAGGCGCTCTGGGGGAACTGGAGCCTCAACGCCACCTACGCCGTGACGATGGTCTCCTTCCCGTCCTGGCTCGCCGCCGTCTACGCCCAGACGGGCGGGAGCGAGCAGATCCTCTCCGGTGGCCATGGGCCGTTCAACCGGACGTTCACCGTCGAGGAGAACTACTCCTGGAACCTTGGCGACGGGCTCGGCTTCTCCATCCCCGTCGAGCTCCTCGGCGGCGACTACGACGCGGTCCCCTCGATGCAGGTCGTGTTCAACGCCTCCTCCCTCGGCTATCTCGGCGTCACGGCGACGCTCCCGCTGAGCCAGCCGTCGATCGACCTCGGGCCGGCGTCGCTCGGGCTCAGCGTCGCGTTCAACCTGAGCGGCACGTTCTCCGTCGCCGGCTCGACGGTCACGTGGGTCAGCGCGACGGCGGAGATCGACATCGCCGCGTCGTTGAGCATGTCCATCCCGATCTACGGCTTCAGCATCCTCGGGATCAACGTCGGCTTCACCCTCCAGCTGCAGGTGAACGTCAGCGCGGCGCTGAAGCTGATCCTGGCCCCGACGACCGACGCCGGCAAGGAGATCATCCCGGGGATCGGCGTCATGATCCAGAACTTCCTCGGCACGCTCTCGTTCGCGCTCAGCGCGGCGATCAACTTCGGGATCGGGATCGCCTCGGTCGGGCTCGGCGTCGGGGTCTCGGTCGCCCTCGCGTTCGTCACGCAGCCCGACTTTGCCATCGATCAAGGTTGGGTGAACGGCACGATCTTCGTCGAGGCGTCGTTCCTGTTCTGGTCGGACTCCTGGAACCTCGCGAGCGGCACGATCTACTCCTGGCCCGACCCGCCGCTCGAGCCGGGGGTCAGCGGGGTCCCGGCGTACGACAACGGGACCAACACCAGCTGGAGCCTGAACGACCGCTACTACAACGTCTCCGGGGTCTACGACGCGAACGACTGGGACCCCGCCCAGACGGCCGGGCGG
>JASIDM010000005.1 GCA_030044695.1 Thermoplasmata archaeon | reverse complement strand
GTTCCGGGCGGCCCCGGGCCAACGTGGGTTCTGCAGGATGATGTCTGGTGGGCCATCAACTCGCTGCTGGGCTCGAGCGTCGTGGGCCCGCACGTCGAGGATTTCGGGGTCATGTCCTCCGACAGCTCGGAGGTGGCGCCGATGCTCTTTGGAGGGTACTACGGCTCGTACCTAGGCTCCCTGAACACGACCTGGGTCCTGGAGGTACCGCCCAAGCTCGACATCTACGCCGTCTCGCCAGACCCGATCGATACGGGGCAGACCGTCACCATGACGGGTGGGCTGGCCCTTGGCTCGGGCTCCGGCTACGCGGTCGGCTACAGCGCCTCCGACGGTTACGCCATGTATCTGACCACGGGCTCCGGCGGCGGCTCGTACTCGTTCGGGGTCAACAACACGTTCCACATGCGCTTCCAGTACGTGACCGGCCCGCCCTTCGCTCCGGTGAATTACCCGACCGGGTCCTACACGCTCACCTTCACCGCCACGGACTTCTTCGGCCTCGTCTCGACGGTCGTGGTCCACCAGACCGTCAACTCCCCGCTCTCCACGACGATCGCGACCTCGCCGCCGCTGACCGAACTCGGTGCGCTGCCCGCGACGATGAACTACCGAGCGACCCCCTCAGGAGGCACGCCGAACTACACGACCGTGTGGCACTTCGGGGACGGCACCACCTCGGACCAGGTCGCCGGGAACCACACCTACACCTCAGCGGGCACGTTCCAGGGCTGGGTGACCGTCACGGATGAGGGCGGGGGCGCGACGAACAACTCGTTCGAGGTCGTCGTGGATCCTGCGCTGGAGGCCACGATCGGCTCGAACGTGACGTCGACCGACCTCGGCCTGCCGGTGGCGTTCACGAGCACGGTCGGCGGGGGCAACGGCTCGTATGCCCTGAACTGGAGCTTCGGCGATGGCACCACGGCGACGGCGGCGTCCCCGAGCCATGCCTACGATCGTGCGGGACAGTACGTGGTCGAGCTCAATGTCACGGATTCCGCCGGGTACCGGGTGGAAGTCACGAGGGCCGTGGTGGTCAACCCCCCGCTGGCCGGCTCGGCGAGCGCGTCCAGCGGGACCTCGTCGACCGGCAGCAGCGTGGCCTTCGGGGCGATCCCGGTCAACGGAACCGCACCGTACTCCTACAGCTGGGACTTCGGCGATGGTAGCCCTAACGGCACGGGCCCGGTGGTCGCGCATGCGTTCGCGCTCGCCGGGACCTACGAGGTGACGTGCACGATCGAGGACGCGGTCCACGAGAAGGTCGTGCGAGAGATCGAGGTCTCGGTCCGGTCGAGCTCCGCAGCAAGCCCCGTCGCGGGTCTCGGCTCCGGAGCGGTCCCGTACGTGATCGGCAGCCTAGCGGTTCTGGCCATCGTGCTGGGGACGCTGTGGCTGGTGACGGCGCGCCGACTCCGTCGGAAGGGATCGGGCGGTGAGGACCTCCGTCCCCCCGCCGAGAACGGCTGAGGCGCGGCGTACCCTCGGCCGTCGCACGGGCGGCACGTCGCAGGGCTTCGGTTCCGGTCGAGGAAGTTGGCGAGCCGACCCGGCCATGCCGCCGTGCGACGCACCCCAGACTTCGACACGCCCCGCGAAGTGAGGGGTCCATACCGATGCGGTGCAAGGACGGGTGTGATCTCTGGCTGGACCCGGGCGGGGCGGGCTGGAGCGCGCGAGCCGTGCCGGGGTGGAGGGGTCGGCTGCCTACAGATCCAGGTTCGACGGAGGGTGGGGGGTGGTCAAGCCCCGGTGGCGAGGGTCCGGAGGTAACCCGACCAGAGAACGTGCAACAGTGGGTTGCGCTCAGCTGCGAGACAATATCGCCCGTCTAGAGCTCCCCAGGCGCACCAGAATCCCCTCTGGTCCTCGGCCGCACCCCCGGCGAGAGCTTGGCTGCGAGCTACGGCAAGTCGCCCGGTTGTGCTCTCCGGCCGAATCTATGCGAGACCGATCTCGTGAAGGAGAGCGCGAAACCTCGGGTCCTTGCGAATGTGATCGAGTTGAGGGTCGAGGACCAAGGCCTGGGCGGGTAGCGATCGGTCCCTCGCTGACCGTTGCCAGCAACGGAAGCAGGCGTCCGCGTCGCCCAACTCGGCGTACCACCACCCCACGAAGGCCATGGTGAGCGGACCGGGCGGTGACGCCTCGAGCTTCCGTAGGATTCGCCGAGCCGCCTCCTTGTCGCCGGTGAGAATGTGCCGCCAGGCAACGGTCAGCTCGTTCCAATCTTGTGGGCCGCCGCCGCCCTGCTGTTCGCGGATGACAACATCCAGTTCCTCCAACGAGCGCTGAAGGTCTCCCCGCGCCCGGTAGTAGTCCGATAACAGTTCGTGCGTCCCGACGCTCCCGCCGGTCACCAGTCGATGCTTCTCGATGACGCTCAAGGCTTCGTCGTACCGAGCTAGCCACACGAGGAGTCTGGCGTGGAACTGTAGCGCTTCCCGCCCTAGGGGGTCCGCCGCCTCCGCCAGCCGGTACTGTGTGAGCGCCTCTTCCGCCCGGCCCAGGTCCTCCAGCACAAGCGCGTACACGAACCGTGCCTCAGCGTTGCTCGGGTTGAGCGAGATCGCCCGCTGGAGCTCTCGTTCCGTCGCCGGGTAGTCGAAATCATCCCACAGTATCATCGCCTGCGTGCTGTGGGCCTCGGAGAGGTCGGGATCGAGCTCCAGAGCACGCGCCGCCGCGCGTCGCCCCTCCGCATCCCACTCTTCCCGCGGACGCCTCTCGTAGAACCAGCCAGCCCGGCGGATCACGCTGGCGAGCCCTGCAAACGCCGCAGCGTTTTGGGGATCCAGACGGGTGGCGAGTTCAAACTGCACGCGGGCCTCCTTCATCGAACTCTGTTCCGCGTACGCCAGGAGCGTACGCCCCTTCAGGTAAGCAAGGTAGGAGTCCGGTTTCACGGCGGATCTCGACTCGAGACGTGCCGCTTGGGCCGGTCGTAGCTCGATCTTCAGGGCGTCAGAGACCTGCCGAGCGATTTCGGTCTGAACCGCGAAGACGTCATCGAGCTCCCGGTCGTAGGAGTTCGCCCACAGATGCCGCTGAGTGGCTGTGTCGATCAGTTGGGCCGTGACCCGCAGCCGGTTCCCCGCCTTTCGTACGCTCCCTTCCAGGAGTGTGGCAACGCCCAACTCTGTTCCGATCTGTGAGACGGGCTTCGTAGTGGACTTGTACTGCATGACCGACGTGCGGGCGATGACGGGGAGCTCCGGCAACTGGGACAGGACCGTGATCAGTTCCTCCGTGAGACCGTCGGCAAAGTACTCGTCCTTCGGGTCCGGACTGATGTTGGTGAATGGGAGAACCGCGATTCCGGCAGCCTCGGGTCTCCCGGACCTGATCGGGAGACCGGTCCAGGGCAAGACCACCCGGTAAAGGTCCATCGGCATTCTGATCCCTTTGAGGGACGTCGGAGCGAGCTTCTCGAGCTTCTCGGAGATCTTGTTCCATACCTGCTCGTGGACCGCGTTCGAAACGCAGATTCCGCCGGGCTCGGCCATCGGTTGGATTCGAGAGGCGATGTTCACAGCATCGCCAAAAATGTCCGCCCCCTGCCGCTCGACGTCACCCAGATGGATCCCAATCCGAACATCGATCGGGTTGCCACCGGACCCGTCGTTGTGGTGGTGAAGTTTCCTTTGGATGCTGATCGCACACTCGGTGGCCTTGAGGGAGCTGTCAAACTCGACGAGCAGCCCGTCGCCGGTGGACTTCACTTTCCGGCCCTGATGTTTGGAGATCAGCGGGCGGATGAGGGCCTCCTGCTCCCTGCGTAACCCTAGGGCCGCCCCTTCGTCCAGTTGGGTGGCCGCGGTGTAGCCGACCATGTCGGTAAACATGACGGCCGCGAGTCGGCGAGTCTTGGGCACAAGCCGATGATGGCGCTCGTTAGATTAAGTCCTGCTCCGGGAGTCATGGGCGCCATCCGTCGCCCGACCGGCAAGTCTCGTGAAGTAGTGAGCCGGACCGATTTCCGACGGCGTGATCGCCTAGGGGCGAGTACCCGTCCGCCTTCGGCCGGACCGGGGCACCCCTGGACGTCTTCGGGGGTGAACCCCCGGGGGGTTCGAAGACCGCCTGAGACCCCGGGTGTGTGCTTGGGCGTCCGGCCGCGACGTGCAACGTGGAAGCGTGGTCACCTTCAGGTCCGCGGCTGAGGACTATCGCACGCCGGATCGGCCCAACCTCGCCCCAGACCCGCGGCACGGGAGGCCAATGGCCAGTCGACCGTGGGCGACCTCTTCTAGGGGGGCTATCTCGTCCGATTCGAGGCGAGTCTATGGTCGACAGAGTCTACAAAGGCGCGATTCCCCAGTTCAAGACGAGATTGCGGGAGCTTCGAAGGGAGTTTGCCTCGATCAAGACTCGAACGGACTGGAACCGGCTCAGGGTTGAGCCGCTCTTGAGGCACGTCGAGTCCCTGGAGGCCGTGTTGAGGTCCAAGCGTCACGCGGCCCAGATCTCCAGGTTGACCCGCGGAGTTTCCATGTTCCACTCCGACCTCGTGTACCTTCAGCACAATCTCCAGGAGCTCTCGAAGACCCTCGAGCGCGAGAGGCGAACTGAAACCTGAAGCCCGGGCTCCTGGGCGGCCTCTCAAGTCCAGCCCCTAGGTAGCACGAGGGCGCATATCTCGAGCTCGCTCGAGGTACTAGTCGCTGCGGCCGGACCCTCGACACCTGGCCCCGCGGGTCCGCAGCCATTCGACAGGGGTCCGTGACCGCCGGGCGGCAAGCGGTGGCCGGAAGGGATCGGCGTATTGTCAGTCGACGAGGCTCCTTGACGCCAGGATTCGCGTCGTCTCGGGCTGGTAGCCCATTCTGCGATTTATCTCCAGCATCGGGAGGTTGCGGCTGTCGTTCCCAGTTTGGATCTCCCGGTAGCCGTGGGCTCGGGCGTACTCTACCCCACGTCGCTTGAGCTCGGTCGCCACCCCCAGACCCCGGATCTCCCGTCGCGTCCCAGTGAACGACTGATGGAGGGCTCCGGCGACCAACTCGATGCGC
>JASIDM010000066.1 GCA_030044695.1 Thermoplasmata archaeon | reverse complement strand
ACGGCCCGGGAGTACATCGACGTCGGCCGTCGGCTCGGCCTCACCGACGTCGAGCTCGACGAGCTCGGCATCGATGTCACGCGGCTCCACGCCCGGCTCCTGGCGGGACGGATCGGCCTTCCGACGGCGAGCCATCCGCCGACGACCGTGCGGGAGGCCGTCGAAGCGCTCCGCCACGGTTCGCCGGTCGTGCTCGGCGGCACGGAGCCCGGCCACACCACGGACGCGGTCGCGGCCCTCGTCGCGGTCCGGGTGCGTGCCGCGCGGCTGGTCAACGCCACGGACGTCGACGGGCTCTACGACGCCGACCCGAAGGCGCACCCGTCCGCTCGTCGCCTTGCCGCGATCGGCTGGCCCGCGTTCCTCGACCTGCTGGGCACCAGTGCGCACGGCGCCCCGGGCCAGCACTTCCCGTTCGATCGCTCCGGGGCCGAGGCCCTGGCCCGCGCGGGGATCCCGCTCGCCATCGTCGCCGGACGGGATCTCGCCAACCTCGAGAAGGCCCTGGCCGGTGGCCGCTTCGAAGGGACCGTCGTCGGCCGGCGCGGTGGTGAGGCGACCTGAGCGGAGGATCGCGAGCGACGTACCCTCGACGCCTCGCCTTCCTCGGCCCCCCGGGCGCGGGCAAGGGGACCCAGGCCCAGGCGCTCGCCGGCGAGCTCGGGATCGTCCACCTCTCCACCGGCGACATGCTCCGAGCGGCCGTCGCCGAAGGCTCCGAGCTCGGCCGGGCCGCCGACGACCACATCCGCGCCGGCCGGCTCGTACCGGATCCGCTGGTCCTGGAGGTCCTCCGCGACCGGCTGCAGCGGCCCGAGGCCGCACGCGGGTTCGTGCTCGACGGCTTCCCCCGGAACCTCGCCCAGGCCGAGGCACTCGACCGGCTCACGACCTTGGACGCCGTGGTCTACTTCGACATCCTCCCTCGCGAGATCGTCGATCGCCTCTCCGGACGTCGGGTCTGCCCGTCCTGCGGGACGGTGTACAACGTCCTCACCTCGCCTCCGCGCGCGGCCGGACGTTGCGACCGCGATGGCGAGGAGCTCCAGCAACGCCCGGACGACCGGCCGGAGGCGATCCGCGTGCGCCTCCAGGTCTACGAGGAGCAGACGGCGCCGCTGCTCGATCACTACCGTCGGCGGGGGCTCCTGCGGTCCCTCGACGCCTCCGGAACGGCCGCGGTCGTGGCCGATCGCCTGCGCAAGCTCCTCGCGGCCGGACGCGACGTACCGTCGGGCTAGCCGATACGGCGGCGTTCCGGGGGGCTCGACCTCCACGCCGGCCCGGCGTCGCGTCGGTCCGGTACGCGGCGGCGGGGGCCGCGGCGCAGGGTTTATAGGACGCTTCCCGGTGGTCGGGAGCGTCCCGGCTTAGCTCAGTGGTAGAGCGGGGGACTGTAGGCGTGACCGCCGGTGGAACCGGCGGCCGCTGTAGAGATCCTCAGGTCGCCTGTTCGAGTCAGGCAGCCGGGACCTGAGGCCTCCGGTTCCCGTGCTGGTGTCATCCGGCCCGCGGTCTTCGTCCCCTCCCGGTTCGCCGATGCTGCCCCGAGCCTCGCCTCTTGGACGACCACCGCGGCTGCCCCCCCCGTAGCCGTACCGGACGTTCGGCCGCCGGACCCAGCTACCGCGGCGGATGCGGTTGTCGGGATTCGAACCCGAGTAGGTAGCTTGGGAAGCTACCGTCCTAACCACTAGACCACAACCGCGCGCCGACGGCTCAGGTCCCTCCGCTCTTACCGTTTGTGCGAACGCGCTCGTCAGAGCAAGAGGCCGACCGACTCGCCGGGGATCGTCGGGGATCCCGCGAGCAGGTCGCCGTTGGAGACGAGCCCCTCGGCGGCCCGGCTGACGAACCCGGCCCGATGCAGCAGGCGACGCGCCCGGGGAAGGTCGGTCGCCGAGATCGCCACGAGCGGCTGGTTCCCCTCGCGCGCGACGAGGATCGCGACGCTCTGGATGTTGACCCCCTCCCGGGCGAGGACCTCGAGCACCTTCAGGAAGCTGCCGGCCCGGTCCTCCAGGCGCACCGCGAGCATCTCGCGCACCTCGGGCTCGTAGCCGGCGGCCGCCAGGAGGCGCACGGCCCGGTCCGGATCGTTGACCACGAGGCGGATCCGGCCGGAGCGGGGCGACGAGTCCGCGCCGATCGCCGCGAGGTTGATCCGGTGGTCCGCGAGGGTCCGGGCGACCCCGGCGAGAGCCCCCGGTCGGTTCGGCAACGTGAGGGAGATCTCGCGCAGGACCATCCGCACCCCGCCAAGGGCCGGCGGGTCTTAGGTTCGACGCGTCCGCCGCGCGCGCTCACGCAGCTATTTATAGCACGACCCGACGTACGAGCGCCTGCCGCGGGGTGCGTACGCCCCCGGACGGTAGGGAATGGGGGAGCGTAGGCTGGCGAGCGCGCGGTTCCGCGCCCGCCGTACGCGTCGGCTGCGCTCGCAGCGACGTGGCGTCGTCGCGGTCGTGGGGACCCTGCTCGCGCTGCTGGTCTTCTTCTCGCTGTTCGGGGTCTTCCTGACCCAGTACGTCCCCCTGTGGATGGAGCAGGACGAGAGCCAGTTCTCCAACCAGGTCCAGACGTCGCTCGCCACGCTCAAGTCCGGGGTCGACGACCAGGTGATCCTCGGCGACATCCCGTCGTACGCCGTGCCGTTCGTCCTCGCCTCGCAGTCGGTCCCGCTGTTCGCCCAGCCGACCCAGGCGACCCTCTCCTACCTCGTCGGATGTCCGGGCGGGTTCGCCTCGAACGGCACCCCCGAGCAGATCGGGACCTGTGCCTTCGAGCGGGTCGCCTACGGGAGCGGTACCACGACGATCCACAACCACCCGTACCAGTCCCCCACGCTGACCACGGACTTCCTCGAGGTCACCCTGCCGGATCGGTACTTCCCGCCCGTCAGCTACTACTTCGAGAACGACGGGATCTCCGAGGCGCAGAGCAGCTCGCAGCAGACGATGCTCGTGCCGCCGCTGTTCAACGTGACGAAGACCGGCACGACGATCAGCGTCGCCTCGAGCCTGCTCGACCTGGTCGGACCGTCCGGCTCGCTCTCCGGGCAGGGATCGAAGGACGTGACGAGCACTTACGTCGCGGCGACCAACGTCTCCTCCACCGATCGGTTCACCACGAGCTCCGGGACCCTGCGGACGTTCAACCTCACGATGACGCTCGGGGTCCACGAGGTCTGCTCGTGGTACAACCTGCTCTACAACGTGACGACCACGGCCCTCGGGTCGGCGGCCGCCGGGGTCTGGACCCTCGGGGGCTCCTGGGGAAGCGGCAGCCCGGTGGTCGCCGCCCCCTCGGCGAGCACCTGCGCCAGCTCGGTCTCGACGACCTACGACATCACCCTCGAGATCTACGGGGTGACCTACGCCACGACCCTCATCGGCCAGGTGGCGCTCAGCTTCAACGCCGGAGGGCTGTAGCCGTGGCCTCGGGCTCCCTCCGCGTGAAGATCCCGCGGTCCGCCCAGGACGCGGGCGCGGCTCCCGCGGCCGCGCCGCCCGGCGCGGGAGGCACCCCGACGGACCTGCCGGGGACGTTCATCACGGCGATCCCGCCGCTCGCCGGCCCCGAGATCAAGCAGCTGCAGATCCGGGCCGTCAGCCCGCCCTACTCGTACGCCCGGATCACCTACAACGAGGCCCTGAAGGAGTACCTCTACGAGGTGATCGAGCCCCAGCTTTCCGCCCACGAGCGCCAGCTCGTCACCCACCTCAAGGAGACGCTGACGAAGATCATCGGCGCGGACATCACGAACCTCTCCGGGACCGACAAGCGCGCCTACCTTCGGCGCGAGGCGGAGGGGTACTTCCGCTCCCGCGAGGTCCCGCTCAGCCCGCTGTCGCTCGAGCGGATCGTCTACTACGTCCTGCGCGACTTCGTCGGCTACGGCCCGGCGGATGCCCTGATCCAGGACCCGGAGGTCGAGGACATCTCCTGCGACGGCGTGGGGGTCCCGCTGTTCGTCTTCCACTCGAAGTTCGAGTCGGTGAAGACCAACGTCGTCTTCGACGACGAGGATTC
>JASIDM010000065.1 GCA_030044695.1 Thermoplasmata archaeon | reverse complement strand
CCGCTGGCCGTCGTCGAGATGGAGCCGGTCCTGGAGGCGGTCCGGCTCCTGCGCAACCTCCGCTCGGACGAAGGGGTGCCGGCGGAGGCGACCCCCCGCGGGTGGATCCGCCCGGCCGGCCCCGAGGCCGAGCGGGTGCTCGGTCCCCAGGTCGGCACGATCGCCCATCTCGCCCACCTCTCGGGCGTCACGCTCCTCGGGCCGGAGGAGCCGGTCGCGGGCCCCTCCGTGAGCCGGGTCGCCGTCCTCGGCGAGTGCTACCTGGAGCGATCCGCGGCCGGGACCGGCCGGTCCGAGGCGTTGTCCCGGGAGCGCGAGCGCCTCGCCGGGCTCCTCGCCAAGACCCGGGCCCGGCTCGCCGACCCGGGGTTCCTCAAGGCCGCTCCCCCCGAGGTCGTCGAGGAGCACCGCCGCAAGGAGGTCGAGCTCGCCGAGCGGATCGGCAAGATCGACCGGCACCTCGAGGAGGCGACCGCGTGACCGCGAAGCGCGCCGCGCCCAAGCCCTCGAGGAAGAAGCGGCCGACGACCCCCGCCCCAGCCCCCGCGTCGATCGAGGCGGTGCCCCTCGCGGTCGGTACGAAGTCCCACCCGCTGCTCGGGCTCGGGCTCTGGGGGCTCGGCCGATGGTCTGCCGAGGACGAGGCCCGGACCAAGGCGACGATCGCGCGGGCGTACGAGCTCGGGATCCGCTGGTTCGACACCGCCGAGGTGTACGGCGCCGGGCGCTCGGAGCGGCTGGTCGGGGACGTCCTGCGGCGGGCGTCCGGGGGTGGCGGGGAGGCCCTGGTCGTCACCAAGCTCTCCTGGGAGCACTTGCGCGCGAGCCAGGTCCGCGCCTCGCTGGTGCGGAGCCTCGATCGCCTGGCCCGGGGCTCGGTCGACATCTACCTCGTCCACGCCCCCGACGACCGGGTCCCGCTCGCGGAGACGATGCCCGCGCTCGAGGCGCTCTGGAAGGAGGGGCGGATCGGCGCGATCGGCGTCTCGAACTTCTCGGTCGCCCAGATGGAGGAGGCGGCGCGGCACCTGAAGGAGACCCGGCTCGTCGTCAACCAGGTCCGCTACAACCTCTTCGATCGCGAGGACGGGGAGGCGGTCGTCCCGTACTGCCGGGAGCACGGGATCGTCGTCGAGGCGTACACCCCGCTCGCCCGGGGGCTGCTCCACGGGCGTTACCTGGACGGTCGCCAGCCCCCCGCCGAGGTCCGCCAGTTCGCCCAGGACCTCTTCGGCGCCTCCACGCTCCCGGAGATCGTCGCGCGGGCCCGCGAGCTCCGTCGCCTCGCCGAGGAGGCCGAGGTCCCGCTCCCGTCGATCGCCCTGCACTGGCTGCGGAGCCGCGGGGCGGCCCCGGTGTTCGGGGCCAGCCGACCGGCGCAGGTCGAGGAGAACGTCGCCGCCTGGGCCGTTCGTCCCCCGGAGGACGTCCTCGCCCGGGCGGAAGCGATCGCCCGGGGCGAGCGTGCTTAGGTTCGTCGCCTTCGACATGGACGGCACGCTCGTCGACGTGGCGAGCTCCTGGGCCGCCGTCCACGCCCACTTCGGCGAGCAGAACGCGGACGGCCTCCGTCGGTTCCTCGCCAACGAGATCGATGACGAGGAGTTCATCCGGACGGACGTCGCGATCTGGCGCCGGCACCGGCCCGACCTCGACCTCGGAGAGCTCGAGCGGATCCTCGACGGGGTGCCGCTGATGCCCGGGGCGGGCGAGCTGTTCCGGGGGCTGCGGTCCCGGGGGGTCCGGACCGCCATCGTGAGCGGGGGGATCGACCTGCTGGCCCGGCGCCTCGCCCGCGAGCTCGGGATCGACGTCGCCCTGGCGAACGGCCTCCGCGTGACGAGCGCCGGACGCCTGACCGGCGAGGGGATCGTGCGCGTGCCGATCCACGGCAAGGAGCAGGTCCTGGCGGCGCTGCAACGCCAGCTCGGGCTGCTGCCGGAGGAGACCGCCTCGGTCGGCAACTCCGAGATCGACGTCGGGCTGTTCCGCCGCAGCCGCCTCGGGATCGCCTTCGCCCCGGAGGACGAGGTCGTGCGCCGGGCCGCCGACCGGGTCGTCGTCGAGCGGGACCTGACCGTCGTCCTCCAGGCGCTCGACGGTTTCCCCGCGGCGTAGCGCGGGAAGGGTTATCGTCCGCGCCGGGGTGGGAGCGGGGTCGATGGAGCCGTACGCCGTCCTGCTCGAGCGCGCCCGGGCGAAGCTGCCGCCCGTGCGCACGGGTGGGGAGAGGTTCGTGGTCCCCGAGGCCGACGTCATGACCGACGGTCGGAACACCGTCCTCCGCAACCTCGCCGACATCGCCGGCGTCCTCCGGCGCGAGCCCGAGCACATCATCGGCTACCTCGCCCGGGAGTTCGGCTGCCCCGGGGTCCTCGAGCTGCCCCGGGGGGTGCTCAAGTCCCGCCTCACCAAGGAGGCGATCGCCGCCCGGCTGCGGGAGTACACCGCGAAGTACGTGATCTGCACCGAGTGCAAGCGGCCGGACACCCACCTGAAGAAGGAGGGGCGGCTGACCCTGCTCGTCTGCGAGGCGTGCGGGGCGCAGCGCCCGGTCACGGTCCGCCGTACCGTGGAGGTCGAGAAGCCGAAGACCCCGGTCGTCGTCGGCGAGGTCTACCGCCTCACCATCGAGGATATCGGCCGCCGGGGCGACGGCGTCGCCAAGAAGGAGGGGTTCGTCGTCTTCGTCACGGGCGCGACCCAGCGGGGGGCGACCGTGAACGCGAAGATCACCAAGGTGCTCGGCAACAACGCCTACGCCATCGTCCAGCCGTAGGCGGTCCATGCGGAGCGCCCGCTGGCTCGGCCTGCCGATCCTCTACGTCGGGGCCCAGCTCGTCGGGCTCGCCCTCGCGAACCCGTTCCGCTCCGAGGGGCTGGCGACGACCTCCAACCCCCAGAGCCCGACGGCCCCGCTGCTCATCCTGCTGGTGATCGTCCTCGCGCCGCTCGCGATCCTGCTGTTCGCGCGACGTCGCGGGGGGCTCTCCGCCATCCGCCACGTGATCCTGGTCGGGATCGCGGCCTCCCTCTACATCACCCTCTACGCCACGTTCAGCCTGGTCCCCGGGAGCCTGCTGCTCCCGCCGTACGGGGCCGAGATCGTCGTCTCGCCCGCCCTCGTCCTGGCGGCGGTGGCGAGCGCGGGACTGTACCTCGCGCTGCTGCTCGAGCCGCAGTGGTACATCGTCGACCTTGCCGGCTTCGCCGCCGGCGGGGCGCTCATCGCGATCCTGGGGATCTCCTTCGCGATCCTCCCCGCGTTGATCCTACTGTCGGTCCTGATGGTCTACGACGCGATCGCCGTCTACCGGACCAAGCACATGGTGAGCCTCGCGGACGCCGTCACCGACATGAAGCTCCCGATCCTCATGGTGATGCCCGATCGCGCCGACTTCGACTACCCGACCGCGGCGCCGTTGCGGGACCAGCGGGCGCGGCCGGTGGAGGAGCGGAGCGCCCTGTTCATGGGCCTCGGGGACGTCGTCATCCCCGGCACGCTCGTCGTCAGCGCGTTCGTCTGGCTCCCGGCCGCCCCCCATCCGCTCGCCGTCGGGGCGAACCTCTGGGTCGCGCTCGCGACGCTGATCGGCTCGCTCGTCGGCTATGCCGTCCTGATGCGCCGGGTCGCCGGCGGGAACCCCCAGGCCGGCCTGCCGATCCTCAACGGCGGCGCGATCGTCGGCTATCTCCTCGCCTACGTGCTCCTGTTCCGCGCGTACACCTTCGGGCTCACGGGGGGGCTTTAACTCCGCGCGCGTCCGGCCCGGCGTGCCGCGCCGGGTCGAGGACGTCCGCGTCGACGACCGCCCCGGCCTCGACACGTTCGTCCGGCGGCTCGGCGACGGCGGCGGCTTCACCGCGAAGGGGCTCTCCGACGCGACGGACGTCCTCGAGCGTATCCTCGCGGACCGGGAGATGACGGTGTTCCTGTCGTTCCCGGCCGACGTCGTGGCGACCGGCACGCGGGGGGTCCTCGCCTCCCTGATCCGCGCCGGGTTCGTCGACGCCGTCGTGACGACGTGCGGGACCCTCGACCACGATCTCGCCCGGGCGTTCCGGCCGTACCATCATGGCTCCTGGGACCTGGACGACGCCGACCTCCACCGTCGGGGCATGTACCGCCTCGGCAACCTCGTGATCCCCCAGGCCAGCTACGGGCCCGTCGTCGAGCGCCGCACGCAGGCCGTCCTGCGGCGCCTGTGGACGCGGGGGGAGCGCTCGGTCAGCGGGCGCCGCCTCGCCCACGCCCTGGGCGAGGCGATCCCGCCGGAAGCGACGACCAGCATCCTGCGCGCGGCGTTCGAGCGCGACGTGCCGGTGTTCGTCCCCGGTCTCACCGACGGGGCGGTCGGCTCCCAGCTCTGGCTGTTCTGGCAGGACCATCGCGCCCTCGCCATCGACCTCCTCTCCGACGAGCAGGCCCTGGCCGACCTCGTCTACGGCGCGACGCGGAGCGGGGCGATC
>JASIDM010000064.1 GCA_030044695.1 Thermoplasmata archaeon | reverse complement strand
CGAGGAGCTCGAGCTCCTGCGCGTTCGGCTGCGGGAGGGGATCGATCTCGCCGAGGCGACGGTCCGGGCCGTGGCAGGGCTCGACTTTCCCGAGCTCGACGAGCCGTACGAGTTCGTCGCCCTGCGTCACCCCGAGGAGTACCCGATGCTCGACGGGAAGCTCGTCTCCAGCGCCGGCCTCGCGATCGACCCGGTAGAGTTCGAGCAGGAGTTCGAGGAGGTCCACGTCCCCTACTCCAACGCCCTCCACTGCGTGCGGCGCGGTGGGGGGGTCTACCTGGTCGGGCCGCTCGCGCGCTACGCCCTGAACGCCGATCGCCTGACCCCCCGGGCCGCCGCGGCGGCGCGGGCCGCCGGGCTCGGCCGGGAGGTGCGCAACCCGTACCGCTCGATCGTCGTGCGGGCCGTGGAGACCGTCTACGCCTGCGAGGAGGCGCTCCGCCTTCTCGAGCGGTACCGGCGCCCCGAACGGGCCTGGCTCGAGCCGCCGTCCGGCTTCGCCGGCGGCACGGGAGCGGCGATCTCGGAGGCGCCGCGGGGGATCCTCTACCACCGGTACCGTGTCGGCCCCGACGGCCGGATCCAGGAGGCGCGGATCGTGCCGCCGACCTCCCAGAACCAGAAGCGGATCGAGGAGGACCTGCGGGACGTCGTCGCCGGGGTCGTCGATCGGAACGACGCGGCGATCGCGGACGCCTGCGAACGGGCGATCCGCAACCACGACCCGTGCATCTCCTGCGCGACGCACTTCCTGCGCCTCGACGTCGAGCGGGCGTAGGTCGTGAGGCCCACGACCCCGCCGGACCGGCCCCGGGTCGTGGTACTTGGCGTGGGCGAACCCCTCCGTCAGGACGACGGGCTCGGCCCCCGGGTGGTGGGGCTCGCCCGCGACCGGCTCGGGCCCGACGTGGAGGTCGTGGAGCGCGTCATCGACCCGTTGGACCTGCTCGACCGTTGGTCGGGGGCTCGGTTCGCGGTCGTCGTCGACGCGATGCGCTCCGGGGCGCCCGTCGGCACGGTGCGACGGCTCGAGGGAGACGAGGTGGAGCGTGCCGTCGTGGAACCGGCGACCTCGACGCACGGGCTGTCCCTGCGCGACGCCGTCGCGCTGGGTCGCGCGCTCGGTAAGCTCCCCGAGCGCCTGGTCGTGATCCTCGTCGAGGCGGGCGAGGTAGCGCTGGGTGAGGCCCTCACCCCCACGGTGCACGCCGCCGTGGATCGCGCGGTGGTCGCGGTCGCGGGTGAGGTGGAGAGAGGATCGACGGGCCAGGCCGTCGAGGAGGGTCGGGTCGGTGCATGAGCAGGCGCTGATCCAGGACCTCCGCCGCAAGCTCGACGAGCTCTCCGCCGCGGCCTCCGGGGCCAGGATCGTCCGAGCTCGGGTCGCGCTGGGTCCGCTTTGCCACCTGGACGAGCGACAGCTGACCGAACTGTGGGGCCGGGCGATGGCCGGCGGACCTGCGGCGGCGGCCACCCTCGAAGTGGAGACAGTCCCCTCCGTCGATGATCCCGCAGCCGCCTCGATCGTCCTGCGGTCGGTGACGTTCGCGGAAGGCCCGCCGGCGGCGCCGGGTTCATCCGCCCCGGAGTCGTAGGGGTCGCGATGTGCCTGGCCGTTCCCGGTCGCGTCGTCGCGATCGAAGCGGACCCCGTGGCTCCCATCGCCACGGTGGACTACGACGGCCTCCTACGCCGCGTGCAGCTGCTCTACTTGCCCGACGTCCGCGTCGGGGACTACGTGCTCGTCCAGGCGGGCTTCGCGATCCGAAGGCTCAGCGAAGCCGAGGCCCGGGAGTCCCTCGAGCTGACGCGCACCGCGATGGTCCGGGCGGCGGGCGAGGCCGAAGGCTAGGTCCGGCTCCACCCCGGCTGACGAAGAGCCTATAGGACGGTCGACGGTCGCACCGCCGATGGCCACGCCGGGGACGTCCTCGGACGCGCGATGGCTTGGGCCCGGGATCCTGCTCGTCGTCGCGACAGCCGTCGTGAGCGGGATCTCGACGTTCGTGAACGGCTACGCCGTCGCCGGGACGAGCTCGAACGCCTTCGTGACGGTCCGCAACCTCGCCGTCGCGGGGATGCTGCTGCCGATCGGCCTCGTCGCGCTCACGCGGTCGCGACGTCGGCTGGGGATGCGGGACCTCGGGGTCCTCGCCGCCATCGGCCTGATCGGCGGCGCCGTACCGTTCCTGCTGTTCTTCCGAGGGCTCCAGCTGGCCGCCGCGGCGCACGGGACGCTCACCGCCTCGTTCGTGTACCGGACGCTGTTCGTCTTCGCCACCGTCTTCGGCGTCGTGGCGCTGAAGGAGCGGTTCCATCCTCGCGTCGCCCTCGCCGCCGGACTGATCCTCGCGGGGAACCTCCTCCTCCTCGCCCTCGTGTCGCCGATCTGGACGCCGGGGACGACGTACGTTCTTGCCGCCACGGTGCTCTGGGCCGTGGAGTACTCCGTCTCCAAGCGCGCGCTCCGCCACCTGGGCGGCACGACCGTGGGCCTCGGCCGGATGGGCTTCGGCGCGATCTTCCTGAGCGGCTATCTCGCCCTCACCGGGGGCTGGGGCACGGTCGCGGGGTTCTCGGACGGGCAGTGGACCTGGGTGGGGATCAGCGCCGGGCTGCTCACCGTGTTTGTCCTGACCTGGTACGTCGGGCTCGCGCGGGTGGACGTCGGCGTCGCGACGACCGTGCTCGTGCTCGGCTTCCCGATCTCCTGGGCGCTCCAACTCCTCGCGGTCCACGCCGTCCCCGCGCCGCTCGCGGTGCTCGGCGCCGCGGGGGTCACCGTCGGCGTGCTCCTCGCCGTCGGGACCCGGGCCCTTCGGGCCACCTGGGCGTACGCGAGCGGCCGCACCGTCCCTTCGGTCTAGCATGGACGGCGTCGCCCTCGGCGCCCGGTTCTCGATCGCGACGAACCGCCTCGCCTACTGCGGCCCGGCCGACGCCGAGCCGGCGCTCTACGAGGCGATCGTGACCGGTCGCAGCACACCCCGGGCCCGCGACGCGCTCGCCCGGTTCGAGGCGCTGATGCCGTACCTCGAGGCGATCGGGGCGGCGAACGGTCTCGACCCGTTCGACCGCGAGGTGGTGGAGGCGTACTGGATCGGCAACGGGCGCCTCGAGGCCGTCGACCGACCGAGGTTCCTCGCGCTCCTCGAGGCCCTGACGCGGCGAGGTCTGCCCCCGTCGGTCGCCCGACGGCTCGCCGAGCACCTCCCGGACCGTCCGCTCGCCCACCACGCCTTCCACGTGAGCTTCGTCGGGGTCGGCGCCGTCACCGGCCACGTGCCGACGACCGTACCGAACGTGGAGGCGTGCCGGCCCGCAGCGGCGACGGTCTCCGCGATCGAGGGGAGCCGTCTGACGGTGACCGGTCCGGTCGTACGGGAGGAGGGGGGGCGACTCCTCCTCGACGGACGCACGGAACGTCCGCTGACGTTCGATCCGCGGGTCCTCGACGGGGTCCGCGCGGGCGACCGGGTCGCGGTGCACTGGTCCTGGCCCGCCCTGCGGCTCGACGCGCGGATGGCCCGCGAGCTCGACCGCTGGACCGAGCGCGCGTTCGCGGCGGCGAACGAGGCGCTCCCCGCGCTCGGCGTCCTCGGGCCCGAGCCCGGTCCCGGCCCTACGTCGCGTACGTGAGCCAGCCCTCGCGGCCGGGGAGCCGCCCTTCGGTCGCCGCCGCGTAGCGGCGCTGGAGTCGGCGGGTGATCGGGTAGTCGCCCGTGCCGATCGGCCGCCCGTCGACCTCGCGGATCGGCGTGATCCCCGCGGCGGTGCCGGTGTAGAACACCTCGTCCGAGGTGAACAGCTCCTCCCGCGTGAAGTCGTTGCGCCGGAAGACGAGATGCTCGTCGGCGAGGAACTCGATCACGGTGTCGCGGGTGATCCCGCGCAGGATCCCCGAGCTCGCGGGCGGGGTGCTGACGACGTCCTTCTTCACGCGGAAGATGTTCTCCCCGGGCCCCTCGGCGACCATCCCGGCCGAGTTGAGCAGGATCGCCTCGTCGTACCCCGCGGCGACGGCCTCCATCTTGGCGAGGGCCGAGTTGGCGTAGTTCGCCGCGCACTTCGCCTGGGGCGGAAGCATCCGGGAGTCGACGCGGGTCCAGCTGGAGACCAGGGCCCGCACGCCGTGCTCCTGGCCCGCCTCCCCGAGGTAGGCGCCCCAGGACCACATCGCGACGGCGACCTGGACCGGCGCCTTGGTCGGGTCGAGGCCCATCTCGCCGTAGCCGGAGAAGGCGAGCGGCCGAAGATAGGCCGCGGGGAGCCCGTTGGCCCGGACGAGGTCGACGCACGCTTGGCGGAGCTGCTCGAGAGAGTACGGCAGCTTCATCCGGTAGACCTTCGCGCTGTTGAGGAACCGTTCGAGGTGCTCGTCCAGGCGGAAAATCGCCGGGCCCCGGGAGGTCGCGTGGCAACGGATCCCCTCGAAGACGGCGTAGCCGTAGTGCAGGGCGTGCGTGAGCACGTGGACCTGCGCTCGATCCCAATCGACGAGCTGGCCGTCAAGCCAGATCTTGGCGAGCGGCTGGATCGCGACCATCGTCCGGGTACGGGGGCGGCGGCAGTTAACGGCCGCCCCGCGGCCCCGGTCAACGGCGCTTGAGCGCGACTACATGAGCCTGTGAGCTCGCCCCAAAGGCTATCGTTGCCCGACCCCGAGGCGGCGCGTGGCGCGAGCGATCGACGCGAGCCTGGCCCGCCTTCGCGCGCTCGTGCTCGGGCTGCCGGCGAGCCTCCTCGAGGGGTTCCGGGCGGGCCGAGAGGTCGACGGGGCGCTGCCGGCCGCCGGGGGCCGCGTCTTCGCGGTGGGCGTCGGCGCTTCCGGGTCGGCGGCTGACCTCGCTCGGACGATGCTCGAGGCGGAGGCCAACCTCTCGCTCGAACTGGTCCGGGGCGATGAGCTCCCGCGGTCGGCCGACGCGCGCGCGTTCGTCGTCCTGGTGAGCTACTCCGGGACGACCGCCGAGACGCGGCGCGCCTACGACGACGCGGGTCGGCGCGGCGCACGGCGGCTCGTGGTGACGAGCGGGGGCGAGCTCGCCGAGCGTGCCTACGACGACGGCGTGCCGGTCGTACGGGTCCCCCCGGATCTCCCCCCGAGGGCCGCGGTCGGCCACCTCCTCGGCGGGCTGCTCGGCGTTCTCGATCCGGCGTTCCCGGAGTCCAACGAGGATCGCGTGCGCGCGACGCCGGAGCTCCTCGCTCCGCACCTCCGCGAGCTGGGCGCTCCGCGGGGGCCGGCGGTGAGCGTGGCGCGGGCGATCGGCCCGCGCCTGCCGTGGTTCGTGGCGCCGCGTCCGCTCGGCCCGATCGCGCGACGGTGGGCGACCCAGGTCGAAGAGAACGCGAAGCGCCTCGCGGTGAGCGACGAGCTCCCCGAGGCGCTGCACAACGCCGTCGCGGGCTGGGGGGCGGTCACGGCCCGCGAAGCGGCCCGGCATTGCCTCGTTCTGATCGAGCCGCGGCGGCCGTCCCCCCTGGCGCGCGAGGGCCTTCGGTTCCTGGAACAGCTCGGCCGAGCCCGACGCGTCCAGACGGTCCGCGCGCCGATCCCCCTGGAGGGGACCCTGGAGACCATCGTCCTCGGCGTTGCCCTGGGCGATCTCGTGAGCCTCGAGCTCGCCCGCCGGGGGCACGTCGATCCCGAGCCGATCCCGACGATCGCCCGAGGTCGCGCCCAGGTCGCCGCCGCGCTGCGAACCCGCTGAACGGCGTCTTTCGCGACGGCTCCGGGCCGCGATTGCTACCCGACGGCCGACTCCCGAGCCACGGCAGCCCGCTCGAGGACCCGGGCTGGGCCCGCGTGTCCTCGGCGACGACGAATGGGGCCGTCGACCGGCGGGTAGTGGGCTCTTCGGCGGCGCGGCGGGTCCCTCCCTCCGGCGGTCGGGAGCTGAGCACTCCGTTCGCCCGCGCGGTCGGCTGGATCGCCTTCTTGCGGCGCAGGTGGCCCGGCGGGTCCGCTCGATGAGCAGGCAGGGGACGGGTCCGCTTCTTCCGGCGCGAGCGGGGCCATCGGCAACCGGGCGTACGCCACGTTCGTCTGGGGACCCTCGAGGATACAGAGCATCCCGCATCGAGGGCAACCGACGTGCGCGGGCGCTACGGTGAGGACCGGCCGGGGCCGACGCGGGTCGAGGATCGTCTCGCAGTTCGGGCAGACCGCGGGATGCGCCATGACCGGGAGAGCCCGGTCGCCGCACAAGGAGGGTCGGGGGAGTTCGCGGAACGCCCCCGGGGGCGCCCGCACCGGTGTCAGGCGGTCGGGTCCGACCCTGAACCACCGCCCTCGCTCGCGGAACGGTCGATCGCGGCGTCGAGCGTCGGATCGGAGGGGGCGAAGCGCACCGGCTCGAGCCCGAGGGTCCGCCGGAAGAGGTTCACGGAATCCGGGGCGAACCCTTGGAAGTGGTTGTTGAAGAAGGCAAACGCCGTGCCGAGCTCGTTGAGCGCCTCCTGGAGGACGCGAGCCCAGCGGGCGAGCTCCGCCGAGCGGTCGAGGCGGACCTCGCCATGGAACTCGGCGGGGACCGTGGTGTGGTCCCCGATGAACCTCAGGTAGGCAAAGTCCGTGGTCCGCTCGGGAGGGACCTCCACGTAGGTCAGGTACGACCACGCGAGCGCCATCCGACGGTCGCGAAGCTGCCGTCCCAGCTCGCTCCAGCGTTCTCCCTCGAACCACTCCCGGGCACGGAGCTCCACGGCATAGCGATGGGTCGGATCGAGCCGATCGAGCAGGCGGTCCAGGAATCCGGAGCCCACGCGGGGCCGGAACCACGGCGGGAACTGCAGGAGGATCGGCCCGAGCTTCGGTCCGAGCTGCGCGGCGTTCGCCAAGAATCGCTCCACGCCCTCCGCGTCGAGCTCCTGCTTCGGATCGAGGAGATCCCGCGGGAACTTTACCGTGAACCGGAAGCCGTCGGGGGTCACGTCGCCCCAGCGACGGAAGAGACGGCCGCCGGGGTCCCGATAGTAGGACGTGTCCACCTCCACGACATTCCACCGGCGAGCGTACCACGCCAGACGATCGCCATCGTGGAGCCTCCGCGGGTAGACTCGGTCCCACCAGGCCGGCGACGTCCAGGACGAGCATCCGATGAAGACATCTGAGAGGGCCAAGCGCGACCTCGGCGGGCAGGTGACCTCCACGGCCCACCACTACTTGCCGTGTGGGGCTCCGCGCCGAACCCACGCATGCTTGGGAGTGCCCGCGAACCTCGCCTTACCCCAATCTCGCTCGGAGCGACCCTCCTAGCGCCACTTATCGTGGCGCCCATCCTATCCGCCGCCACTCAGGCATTGGCCTGTCCCTAACTCGACTCATCTATGGCCGTTGGACCTTCCGCGCTTGGAGACTTCGATCTGCGGGGGCTCTCGGACTTCAACTCTCCTACTGGCAGATTGGGTCGTCAAACATTTTCGCAGCGACCGAGCTTCGGGCCGCCGTCACCTCCAACTTCGACTTCTCAAGCCAAGAAGTAGCGTTCTCGATCGGCCTGTTCAGCGATGCGCTCGACTTCTACGGTACGAGTGGGGGCGGAGTGATTGCAACGGACAGCGCGTTGGTCACCGGTGTCGTGAGCCTCGCAGCGGAAGCGGCGAATGTTGCCTTGGTGCCCGGTCAAAAGGTGATGGACGCGGTGGTGTTCGCGATGGACTTCATCTCCATCGGAACTGTTGTAACGGAACTCGAAGATGGAGAGTAGCTCAACTCAGATTGGGCGGGAATGGATGGAGCGGGAGACGTTCGACTTCCGGGAGATGTCATCTGGCTACGCCAAGTTGAATGCTAGCCGCGGGCCGCTCCTCGCTGTCACATCGGTCGGGTTCGCCATACTCGCCCTCGCAGCTGGTTGGGTCCTTGTGGAGGGTCCCTCCGCCGGAGGCCGAACCGGCCTTTGGTGGTTCGGCGCAATCGGCGCGACGGTCGCGTGCGCGTCGTTTTCCATTGCCATGGCAATCCTCGCCAGCCGATCCAGAGACGGAGTCACTCACCTCGAACTATCTGATGAAGAGGTCGTCTTTTCTCGACCTCCGAAGCTGGTCGTGAGATTATTGTGGACTGACGGCCGGACCCGATTCTCCCTCCGAGACGTGCGTGGTTGGTCTCCAACATGGCCGAATGGGAAGCCGAGGACCTTCGATTATCTCCTGTCGGTCAGGGGATTCCCCCTAAGCCCGATCCCGGCCGAGGCGTCGGCTGCTTTGGTGAGGGCCGCTCGAGCCAAGGGTCTCAAGGTAACTGGATGGTCGGAGGCACCGCCATCCAATGGTTCAACTCGCAAGGTAATTTTTTACACTACGTAATACGGCTAATGTCGGGCCGTGGGGGGCCGGACTGGATCGACCAACCTGTTGGCGTACGTAGCGATCCCCTGACGTGCTCCCCGCCAAACTGCGCGCCTCGGAAGGGAGAGGTACGGGGAGGGGAACCGTTCGGTCGGCGGTTGTCGATGCTTCCGTGGCCGCTCATGCTTTCGTGCCCTCCTCCAGTTGCGTCCTCGCGAACTCTTTTGGCGTGAGATACTCCAGCGACGAGTGCGGCCGCTCCTCGTTGTAGTCCCGGATCGCCTCCGCCACGATCGCTCGCGTGGCGAGGAAGCTCTCCGGCTCTCGGAGCCACAAGTAATCCTGCTTGAGATGCCCGTGGAACGACTCCTGGAGCCCGTTGTCCTCCGGCCGTCGCTTGCGGGTGACCCGGTGTTCCACGCCGAGGCGGGTCGACCCCTCGCGGAACGACCGCGCCGTGAACTGGCTCCCCTGGTCGGTCACCAGGACGAGCCCGGTCGCGTGGCGGGTCCTCGGGAACCGGGCGACCACCGCCGCCTCCAGCACTCGGACCGCGTCGGACGCGAGGCACTCGGAGAGGAACTCCCAGCTTACGACCTCGCGCGTGCAGCCGTCCACGATCGCCATCAGTAGCCCCACCCCACGGTCGCTCGTCTCGATGTCCGTGAGATCGGTGTACCACCGTGTGTTCGGCACGTCCGCGATCAGCCGCCCGGTCGCCGGGAGTCGGGGTCGGGGGAAGTGAGCCGGGAGGCTCAGCCCCTTGGCGCGCATCAACCGACGGACCCGCTTGCGGTTGATCCCGCGACCCTCGCGCCGTCGGAGGATCGCCCAGACCCTTCGATAGCCGAATGTCGGGTGGGCGAGCGCCACCCGACGGATCGCGCGACGGACCCTGGGTTCGTCCCCTCGAGCGCGAGCGGCAGGGCCGACCCTTGGTCGGTAGTAGAGCGACCGGCGGGCGAGGCCCGCGTAGCGGGCCGCTCGCGTGCGGCTCGAGACCCCGTTCTCGAGCATGTGCCTCACGAGCTCCCGTCGGACGTTTTTTTCCCGGTCCGACCCTCGAGATGGTCCTTCAGCACGTCGTTGGCGATCGTCACGTCCAGGAGCAGCTTCCTCAGCCGGGCGTTCTCCTGACGGAGGCTGAGCTCGACCGTCCCTTCCTTGGAGCGAAGTCCCTCCTTCATCCCGGCGAGCGCCCGGTCGCGCCACTTGTAGAACTGCGACGAGTGGATCCCGTGGGTTCGGCACAGGGCCTCGACATTGGTCTTCGGCGCGAGGCCTTCCAGGACGATCCGCAGCTTCTCGGACTCGGACCAGAGCTTGCGGGTCGTCATCGGTCCCTCCGGACCCGCCCGAAGGGGTCGGGGTTCAATCGAGTTACGGCGTCCCGCGAGCTCCGACCGAAAGTCGGGACCCCCCTGGACCCCCCCTTTCCAGTCGACGGCGCCCGGGCAGGTCGCCCCGGCTCTCCCCCGGTTCCTTGTGCAAATCTAACGGGGTGCGCGCCACCCCGACTACGGGAACTTCACCAACCAGACAAACGTCACCAGCGACGGAGGCTCGCCCTCCGCGACCTTCGGCTCCTCGGGGAATGTTAAGCTATTTCGTCCTGCACCAGTAACGACGTTGAGGTCGGGGTATTGGCTCTTGTGTGGTCTGCGGCGGGAGTAGCACTGACGTCCGCAGACATCGCCGAGAGTGGTCTGCCAGTCGGACCAGTTGGGACCCTAGCAGCAACCTCCCTCGGACTCGACGCGAGCGCCCTTCCGGTCGGAGCAGCCGTGATATTCCTGTGGTCCTAGATGGTCCTCGAACCTGGCCCTGACCGGATCACTTTTGGCAGTGTGTTCGCCCTAGATCCGGTGAGGATGTTGGACTACACTGGACGGCGGGCTCTACGGTGGGTCTTCGGAGTGCTGGCATTGGGGATTCTGGTCGAGTCGGTTGGGACGTTAGCGGCGGGCAAGTGGTCCTCCGCACCACTCACCGCATTAGGTGTGGGACTGATTGTGGCTGCGGGGCCCCTTGTCTACCTCGTGTTGCTATTGGGTCCAGGCGCGGTCAAGCTGACTCTCACTCCCACATCGATGGCCCTCGAGTATCCCTGCGGGAGGGTCTCACGTGTCGATCTGAGTTCAGGAAGGCATCATCTTGTTCTCGAGACTGTATCAGGAATGACGACGCCAGGCTATCCCTGCTCGGTTCGCCGACTGTTGCGGGGTGTTCCCCGCTACAACACTCTCACAGAGGAGGCCTATTCTGCCATCCTGGAAATGGGGAAGGAACGCGGATTTCAAATCCACGAAGTCGGTCGAGTCACGGACCGTGGGATCACCGTGACAACGACCCGCATTTCAGTCGCGCGGTGAGGGCGGTGGGGTTGGTTCTGGCTTCGATCCACGTCTCTATCGCGCGACTCAGCCTGATCGGAAATCCTGCGCAGCCCTCGGGCGGACGTGGAAGCGCTACGCGGCAGCGATTGCGTTGTGCGAGGGTCTCTCAGCGGGATCCGATGTTGTCAAACTTGTGGCTGACGGCGGGAGCTAGATAGGCCGCTGTTGTCAACTCGACTCATCTATGGCCGTTGGACCTCCGACGTCTGGAGACTTCGAACTACGGGGGCTCTCGGACTTCAACTATCGGCGTCATCGGCGCTCGCGATGGGCGGTCATCCTTCTCGGAGTGGGATCTGTCGCAGTTCTATGGTGGGCCGCTGACACCGCCATCGTGATCGCACTGACCCGATCTGAGCCACTCAGCTTCGAGGGCGCGGCAGTCGCGGTGTTCGGATCCCTGATCGCCCTCATCTTCGGAGTGTCCGTGCCATATCGCTTCCTCGCGCCTCCGCCGCTGCACCTCTCGGTTCGCACGGAAGGGCTGAGGTTTGAGTGTCGGCGCGGGAGAAGTCGACTGGTCAGATGGACGGGACCCCAGTTCGCGATCCAACTGGCAGACCGAGAAGGGGTGGCAGGGGTCCCCGAGGAGGCATGGTTTCGCCTCCGAGTGATAGGTCGAGACATCCTCTACTTCTGGCAACCCGTGATCCCCGTCACCTACCTGACGAAGGACGCGATGCTCGGTGTGCTAGCAGGTGCTCAGCATGCGGGACTCAAGATCGAGACATTCCGAAATGGCATTCTTCAGACGGAGACGCCCCCCGCTCCGGAGTCGGGCGCGACCGTCTATGCCATCACTCGTCGGGAGAGATTACCTTGACATGGGAAGTCCCGCCTCAGCCACCGTCGTCTTCCCGAATAGGGGGCGACCCGAGTTTTGCGCACGCAATGAGCTGAACAACCTCCTGGGGCGCTCCTCCGTCTTCCTCACCTTCCCCATCGGGGCGACGATCCGGAACGTTTCCGGGAGTGGCATTCCGGACCTCCCCGTCAACGAGACCAGCGCCAACTCGGCCCTCCAGTGGGAGTGGGTCGAGGAGGACAACGGCGGCCTCTGGTGTTAGCGGACGGCCGATCCCGCCGACTACCCGGCCAGTTCGGGCAAGCCGATCAAGGTCGTGGCGAACAACACCACTGTGAACACCACGGACCCCTCGCTCGCCGGCGGGGTTCCAGCCTACCCCTCGCTCGAGCAGAACTACTCCACGCTGGCGATCCAGGCGATCTACGCCTTCAACGAGAGCGACCCGAACGAGCTGGAGAGGCTGCTCGCCGGGCTGCTGCTGAACACCTCCGGGAACTTCACGGGCTGGATGCTGAACGCGACGGGAGAGCTCGACACGCTCGGCCTCCTGCCGTCGGTGATGGCAGGACTGGAGCAAGGGACGTGCGCGAGCTCTTCACGGACCGGGGTACGTCGGAGACTGACGGCTGGGCACAAACCGCTAAAAGTGACCCCTGATGCCCCGGTGGGGTGCTGAGGTAGCCTAGCTCGGCCAAGGCGCCAGATTCGAGATCTGGTTGGTCGCAAGACCATCGGGAGTTCAAATCTCCCCCTCAGCGCCTGGCCAGGGAGGTGCTTCAAGGTCCTTCCGCGGAACCGCTCGGTTCGTCTCCTTCCGAGGTCAGCTCCGTAGAGCTTCACGTTCGGGCCGCGCCGGACCGAGGGATGAAGAGGGGGAGGGACCTCCGGCCGTCGGGCGCCGGGTTCAGGCGCCGGCGGGACGCGTGGGACGCAACAGTTCGCCGGACCCCGGAGCCGGTCCCTCGTCCCCGCCGAACCTCCCGGAGGGTTCGTCGGGGAAGGTCGCGGTGGAGCTGGAGGTCGTGCGGGGAGGGCGGAGCACGGTCCACAGCCGGTCCGTCGCCAGGGGCACCCCGCTGAGGGCGGTTGTCCGAGACATTGGGGAAGCTCCCGAGGGCTCGGCCGTGCTGCTGGATGGGGTCTCGATCCCGTTGGACACCCCGCTCGAACGACCGTTACGCCTTCTCCTCCTCCCGACGTTCTCCGGTGGATAGGGCGTCCGGGAGGGTCCCTTCCGGGGGGTCAAGGTTCAAGGGGGTGACGTCCGTGGGAGGGCCTTCGAGCGTGGGCGGCGTGGAGGACTGTCGGGTCTGTGGGACGGCCTTGCCGGCCGGGGCGACCCACTGCCCCAAGTGCGGCTTTCCGGTCGCGCTGGGCAAGGAGCTCAACGGCCCGATCCACCTACCGCCCGAGCCGGCGGGGCTCGGGGATGTGTCCCCCACCCCGGCCGGAGGATCGGGCCCGGAGTCGATCGGCCCGGATTCGGAAGTGAACGCTTCGCTCGCCCGTGGGCTCGAGGACCGGTCCGAGCTCCTCCGAAGCATCGACCGGGACGCCCCCGACATGACGGCCGAGCTCTGCGAAGCCGCGCTCACCGAGGCCTCCGGGCGCGCTTCGGACGCCCAGCAGATCCTCCGATCCGCCCAGGCCCGAATGGACCGGGAGACC
>JASIDM010000063.1 GCA_030044695.1 Thermoplasmata archaeon | reverse complement strand
GGATCGCCGGTCCCGAAGACGCTCGAGACGTTCGACTCGGCGTACGCCTACCGCGTGATGATCCTGCTCGCCGCGATCGTCGTCGTCGTGCTGTACATCGAGGGGATGCTGATCCCCTCGCTGCCGACGATCCAGTCCGACTTTCACGTCGACACCGCCCAGGCGAGCCTGATCATCTCGGCGTACGCGGCGTCCGGCGTCGCGCTCTCGCCGGTCGTCGGTAAGCTGGGGGACATCTACGGCAAGCGCAAGGTCCTCATCGCCGTGATGCTCGGCTACGCGGCCGCGGTCTCGGTGACGGGCTTCTCGCCGACGTTCGCGTTCATGGTCGCCGCCCGGACCGTCCAGGGGATCGGGCTCACCATCATGCCCCTCGGCATGGCGCTCATGCGCGAGGAGTTCCCGAGGGAGCTCGTCCCGCGGGCCCAGGGCCTGCTGAGCGCGATGTTCGGCATAGGGTTCGCGGTCAGCCTGCCGCTCGGATCGTTCATCTCGCAGGAGTTCGGCTGGCGGTTCACCTACCACTCGGCGATCCCGTTCGTCGTCGCGGTCGCCGTCCTGGTCGTCCTCTGGATCCGGGAGTCCGCCTACCGACGCCCCGAGACGAAGGTCGACTACGTCGGCGCTGCGCTGCTCGGCGGCGGCCTGGGCCTGGTCGTGACCGCCCTCTCCCAGGGCGAGGTCTGGGGATGGACCTCGCCGACGACCGTCGGCTTCCTGGTCGCCGGCCTCGCGCTGTTCGTCCCGTTCGGGATCTACGAGGCGTGGTGGAAGCGCCAGGCGCACGAGCCGATCATCGACGGCCGCCTGCTGAAGGAGCGGAACGTGATGGTGACCAACGCGGTCCTCACCGTCGTCGGGCTCGGGATGTACCTCGCGCTCTTCTCCCTGATCTACCAGTTCGAGTACCCCGGGATCTCGGGCGGCTTCTCCGGGGACATCCTGGACGCCGGCCTCTGGATCATCCCGCTGGCCGTGAGCATGACCGTCGTCGCCGTGGCGGCCAGCCTCGTCGTCTCGCGCGTGGGCGTGAAGCCGCTCGCCTTCCTCGGCGCGATCGTCACCGCCGTCGGGTTCTACCTCGTCTCGGTCGCCACCACGCTCCACCAGATGCTGGGGTACGAGGTCGTCATCGGCGCCGGCATGGCGCTGCTCAACGCCTCGATCATCAACCTGCTCGTGCTGACGGTCGATCCGAAGGACATGGGGCAGGCGACCGCGATGAACAACGTCTTCCGCAACGTCGGGGGAAGCGTGGGGGCCCCGATCGCCGGGGCGCTGCTCGCGTCGTACGTCTTCGGGGCCGGCCCGTTCGCCGGGGTGGCGACCCACGCCGCGTTCCAGTATGCCTACTGGATCGCCGCGGGGATCACGATCCTGGGCGCCGGGTTCATCGTCTTCGGCCAGGAGGTCCTCGGGCCCCGGCGACACGCCAAGTTCCGCCACCTTCCCCAGCTGGCTCGCCGGCCCCGGCGGGCTCCGCCCGCCGCGGCGCCCGATCCGTCGCCGAAACCGCTGTTGGGAGGGACGGCCCCAGGCGAGGGGCCATCCCTCGGGTCGGAGTAGGCGCCGACCGGGGCCCGAGCGCGCCCCACCCGTCGGAGGGACGGGTTCCCCCGCCCGGGAGTTCCGCGGGGGCATTCCGAGGTGCGCTCTCGGGGAGCCGCCTCGGGCGGGGCGCTGACCACCGAACCGTTTTGTCTCGCGGGACCTGCATGGCCGACCGATGGCCGATCCGACGGAATGCGTCTTCTGCGAGATCGTGGCCCGGCGCTCGCCGGCCTACATCGTCTACGAGGACGACACGACCGTCGCCTTCCTCGACATCTTCCCGTTCACCCGCGGTCACCTGCTCGTGATCCCGAAGCGGCACGGGGAGCGCCTCACGGACCTGCCGTTCGACGACCAGATCGCGCTGATCCGCACGCTGGACGAGATCTGCCGCCGGGCGGAGCGGCTGACCTCGGACTACAACGTGGCGCTGAACGCGGGCCCGAACGCCGGCCAGATCATCTTCCACGTCCACTTCCATGTGATCCCCCGGTACGGGGAGGTGAACCCGTTCCTCGGTCCCCACCGCACCCGCCTCGGCGACGACGAGGCGCGGGAGCTCGTGCGCGAGCTCTCGCGCAGCTAGCGACCGTGGCGGCGGACGCGAGGCCGCCGGCGGTCGCCGGCCAGTTCTACGCGTCCGACGGCGGAGCGCTCGCCCGTCAGGTGGAGGGCTGCTTCACGGATGCCCGCGGTCCCGGCGGTCTCCCTCCCCGCCGTCGCTCGGCGGACCGGCGGCTCGTCGCCGCCGTGGTCCCCCACGCCGGCCTCCGTTACTCGGGGGCGATCGCGGCGCACATCTACGCCAGGGTCGCCGCCGAGCGGCCGCCCGAGGCGGTCCTGGTCCTGGGCGTCGACCATCACGGCGCCGGTCGAGGGGCGGCGCTCTCCGCCCGACCCTGGCTCACGCCGCTCGGCCCGACCCCCGTCGACCTCGGGCTCGTGCGAGCCCTGACCGACGGGCCGGTGGTCGTGGACGAGCGGGCGCAGGCCCGCGAGCATTCGATCGAGGTCCAGCTCCCGTTCCTGGAGTACGTGCTCCCGAAGCCGCGCTTCGTCCCGCTGCAGGTCCGGTTCGGTCCCCTCGCCTATCTCCGGGAGGTCGCCGCCGTCGTCCGCAAGGCGACGGAGGGATGGGATGTGCTGTTCCTGGCCTCCACCGACTTCTCGCACTACGTCCCGGTCGAGGAGGCCCGGCGCCTCGACCGGCTGGCGATCGACGCGATCCTGGCGCGGGATGCCGCCCGGCTCTACGACGTCGTCGACCGGGAGCGGATCTCGATGTGCGGCATCGCGCCCACGACCGTGCTCCTCGCCGCCCTGGCGGGGCGCCAGCTCGAGGCTCGGCTGCGTCGGTGGGGCCACTCCGGCGAGGTCGAACCGATGGAGGAGGTCGTGGGGTACGCCGCGATCGAGCTCTCCGAGCCCGGCGGGTCGGCGGCCCCCGCTTAAGAGCGGCCCCCACGTGCCGCGGCGGTCCGGATGATCCTCTCCGACGTGAAGATCCGCCGGGCCCTGCGGGACGGTGCGATCGTCATCCGCCCGTTCCGTCCGGCCTGCCTCGGCACCAACTCCTACGACGTCCATCTGGGTCCGTACCTGGCCGTCTACCGCGCCGCGGCGCTGGACGCGCGACGGCCGAACCCGGTCCGGGAGTTTCGGATCCCTCCGGCTGGGTTCGTGCTCATCCCCGGGCAGCTGTACCTCGGCGTCACCGAGGAGTACACGGAGACCCACGGCTTCGTGCCGTTCCTCGAAGGGAAGTCGAGCGTCGGCCGGTTGGGGATCGACATCCACTCCACGGCGGGCAAGGGCGACGAGGGGTTCTGCAACTACTGGACCCTGGAGATGAGCGTCAAGCTCCCGGTCCGGATCTACGCCGGGATGCCCGTCGGCCA
>JASIDM010000004.1 GCA_030044695.1 Thermoplasmata archaeon | reverse complement strand
GGGCCGGCCTCTGGTGGAGCGGCGCAGGGGTCGTGTACTGGAGCGCTTGGCTCGCCGCGGGCATCGCCGTCGGGTTGGGCGCGTTCCTGGTGCACGTCGGCCGCCTCGCCCGGGCGTTCCGGCGCGAGTGGCACCGGGCGCTCGAGGACGGTCGGCCCCCTCCTCCCGGCGGCCCACCGCTCTGATCGGGCCGTGCGCCCGTGACCTCGGCAACCTTTTCTCCCGAGCCCCGGTCCCGGAGCGTGGCCGGGATGGGGTAGCTTGGTTATCCTGGGGGACTGTGGATCCCTCGACCCGGGTTCAAATCGGCGCAGGGCCTCCTGCGCCGGGAGACTCTCGGTCCCGGCCCTACCCTACGTGACACGACGCGCGCGCCCTCGCCTCGGGGACCGGGATCGAGCGGGCTTAGCGAGCCGTTCGAGCGCCTCGGGTAGCTCCGTGAGCGAGTAGTTGGCCCAGGCCGCCCCCCAGCTCCGGAGGTCCTGCGGCGACAGCGTCCAGCCGAGATGGCGGCTGGCCCTTCCCAACGGGACGACGCCCTCGACGGCGTGGGCCGCCTCCATGTCGAAGCGGGAGTCCCCGACCAGGAACAGCGGCACGGCCCCGTAACGTCGACGGTACTCCGAGAGGTGCTCGCGCTTGGTGCCCTCGGCGGAGCCGAGGACGTCGTCGAACCAGTAGCGCAGCCCCTCGCGCTCCAGGAGGAGATCGGCCATCTCCGTCTCGGAGCCGGTCGTCACGGCGAGGTTCCAGCCCTCGCCGGCCAGGGTCTTGAGCAGCTTCGGCACCTCGGGGAACGGCTTGGCCCGAGCGTAGGCCTCGGTGACCTTGCGCTGGTGGAACGTCCTCGCCGCGCTGGACCGGAGCGTGGCCGGCGCGTCGGGGTACAGCTGGGCCAGTTGGGCCTCGAACGGCATCCCCGTGGTGGCGAGGTAGTGGATCCGCGCCTCGTCCGGCGCCGTTCCGAACGCTCCGTGTAGGACGTCGGCGGCGACCTCCGCGATCAGCTCGAGGTCGTCCAGCAGGGTCCCGTCCAGGTCGAACAGCACCACCCCGCGTGACGCCCGGCCGGCGGCCGGTGCCGCCCGAGGCGGGCGAGGGAGCGGCGCGGGAGCGCTCGGACCGCCGGGGCCGTGCCCGAGCACGGGCAACGCCGTCGGGACCTCGCCGGTCGGAGGTCGCGGCTCGGGGGCGGCATCGCGCGGCACGGTAGGCACCCGGTGAGGCAGCCCCCCTCGGCTTTAATCTCCCTCTCCGTGGGCGTGGCGTCGGCGGCGGTCCGCGGGCCCGGGCCGACGAGCGACCGATCGCATGCATCCGAGTCGGGCGATCCGGGGGCGGACGACCCGCCTCCTCGAGGGACGACGGGTGCTCGTCGGCGTCTCCGGATCGATCGCCGCCGTTGAGGCTCCCAGGATCGTCCGCGAGCTGCTGCGCCACGGCGCGGAGGTGCGGGCGGTGATGAGCCCCGAGGCGACCCGGATCATCACCCCGGAGGCGATGGAGTTCGCCACCGGCCATCCGCCCGTCGTCCAGCTGACCGGCAACGTCGAGCACGTCACCCTCTTGGGCCCCGGGGAGGGGCAGGCCGACCTGTACGTCATCGCCCCCGCGACGGCGAACACGATCTCGAAGATCGCCCACGGGATCGACGACACGCCGGTGACGTCCTTCGCCTCCGTCGCGCTCGGCGGCCACGTCCCCGTCCTGCTCGTCCCGGCGATGCACGGCTTCATGGCCGAGAATCCCGCGGTCCGGGAGAGCCTTGAGAAGCTCCGGAGCTGGGGGGTCGACGTCCTCCTGGGCGCCGCAACCGAAGGGGAGGCGAAGATCGCCGCCCCCGACGAGGTCGCCGCGGCCGTCCTCCACCGGCTCGCCCGGGGCGCCCTCGCGCGCCGACGGGTCGTGGTCGTCGGAGGCTCTTCGCGCGAGGCGATCGATGAGGTCCGCTCGATCGCGAACGAGAGCTCGGGAGGGACGGCGCTCGCCCTCGCGAACCAGGCCTACTACCGGGGGGCCGTCGTGGAGCTGTGGGCCGGCGCCCTCGAGGTCGCCGTGCCGTCCTGGCTCGAGGTCCACCGTTGGAGGTCCGTCGCCGAGCTGCTGGCGCTCGCCCGCGCACGCCGTGCCTCGCTGCGGAGCGCGGCGGCGGTGCTGGTGCCCGCGGCCCTGTCGGACTACACCCTCGACCCCCAGCGGGGGAAGATCTCCTCGCGGGACCGGCCGACCCTGCGGCTCGCGCTCGCCTCGGCCCCGAAGGTCCTCCCGGAGCTGCGGCGCCTGGCGCCGCCGCCGGCCCGCCTCGTCGGGTTCAAGCTCCTCGCGGGGGGGTCCGCGGAGGCGCTCGAGCGCGAAGGCCGACGGCTCCGTGAGGAGAGCGGCGCGGACTGGGTCGTCGCGAACGACGTGGCGAACGTCCGGGCCCGGGAGTCGGCGGTCCTGGTGCTCGCCCAGGACGGGCCTCGGCGATGGCTTCGCGGTCCCAAGGAGGAGGTCGCGGGGAAGCTCCTGGACGACCTTGGCCGGGAGATCGTCGATGCGGTCGGCCCCCCTCCGAGCGCCGGGGGCGCCGGCGCCGCCGGCCGCGCTCGATCGCGTTCCCCCGGACGCCGGCGTGCCGGTCCGCGTCTGGCAGGTGCGGCCTGACGTACGTCGACTGCGGCGCACCGGCGGCACGGACGGGGCCGGGACGCGCCGCGCTTAAGACGGGGGCCCGGCTCGCGGCCGCGATCGGTCATGGTCAAGCTGACGGAGGGCCGCGGCAAGGAGCTGTTCCGGAAGTACGGGGTCGCGGTGCCGAAGGGCGTCGTGGCCGGGTCCGCCGACGACGCGGCGCGGGCCGTCGCCTCGGGCGCGGTGCCGCTGCCGTGCGTCATCAAGGCCCAGGTCCTCGCGGGAGGGCGGGGCAAGGGCGGGGCGGTGCGGTTCGCCTCGACGCCCGAAGAGGCCCGCGCCGCCGCGGCGGCGATCCTGGGGAGCTCGTTCCAGGGCGAGACGGTCCGCGAGGTCCTCCTCGAGGAGAAGGTCGCGATCGCGCGGGAGCTCTACCTCTCCTTCGCGCTGGACCGGACCGCTCGGCTGCCGATCCTGATGACGAGCGCCCGGGGAGGGGTCGAGATCGAGTCCGTCGACGACTCCGAGATCGAGCGCCAGACGATCGACCCGTTCCCGGGCCTCGTCGCCTACGAGCGACGCCGCGCCGCCCGGTCGCTCGGGCTCACAGGGCCGCTGGTCGGCGAGCTGGATCGCCTCCTCACCGGCCTGTACCGACTGTTCGACGACGAGGACGCCGAGCTCGTCGAGGTGAACCCCCTCGCCGTGGTCGGCGACCGGCTCCTGGCCCTCGACGCCAAGGTGATCATCGAGGACGACGCGGCGTTCCGGCACCCGGAGTTCGCCGCCGTGCACGACGATCGGACCCCGCTCGAGGAGATCGCGCGGGAGAAGGAGATCGCCTTCGTGCAGCTCGAGGGGAACATCGGGGTGATCGCCAACGGGGCCGGTCTCACCATGGCGACCCTGGACGTCCTCAAGGAGTTCGGGGGCGCCCCCGGCATCTTCCTCGACCTCGGCGGCACGGACGACCCGAAGAAGGTCACCGAGGCGTTCTTGCTGATGGCCCAGGCCAAGCCGAAGGCGGTGTTCCTGAACATCTTCGGTGGGGTCACCCGCTGCGACACGGTCGCCCGGGGGCTCGTGACCGCGCTCGGCTCGGTCGCGCCGTCCGAGCGGTTCCCGCTCGTCGCGAGGATCCGGGGGAATAACGAGGCCGAGGGGATCGCGATCCTGCGCGCCGCCGGCGTCACCAGCGTCCCGGACCTGAAGGCGTCGGCGCAGGCGGTCGTCGCGGCCGCCCGGGGGGGCCCATGACGGTCCTCGTCGACGGCGAGACCCGCGTCGTGGTCCAAGGGATCACCGGCCACCAGGGGACGGTCCACACGCGGGCGATGCGCGAGTTCGGCACCCAGGTCGTCGCCGGCGTGACCCCGGGGAAAGCGGGGAGCGCGGTCGAGGGCGTCCCCGTGTTCGACACGGTCCGCGAGGCCGTCGCGAAGACCGGGGCGAACGCCTCGTGCCTGTTCGTCCCGGCGCCGTTCGCCAAGGATGCCCTGATCGAGGCGGTCGACGCGGGGATCCGGCTGAGTGTCCTCGTCACCGAGCACATCCCGTTCCACGACATGCTCGTGATGTACCACTACGCGCGAGCCCGGGGGACCCGGATCATCGGGCCGAACTGCCCGGGGATCGCCGCGCCCGGCCGGTCCAAGGTCGGGATCATCCCGAACGTCGTCTTCCGTCCCGGTCGTGTCGGCGTGATCTCGCGCAGCGGGACGCTGACCTACGAGATCGTGAACGGGATCAAGGAGCACGGGCTCGGCCAGTCGACCTGCATCGGCCTCGGCGGCGACCCGGTCGTCGGGACGTCGTTCGTCGACGCGCTGCCGCTGTTCGAGCGGGACCCGGAGACCGACCTCATGGTGCTCGTCGGGGAGATCGGCGGGACGGCCGAGGAGGACGCCGCGGAGCTGATCCGGACGAGCTTCTCCAAGCCGGTCGTCGCCTACATCGCCGGCCGCAGCGCGCCGCCGGGCAAGCGGATGGGCCACGCCGGGGCGATCATCTCCCGAGGGCGCGGTACGGCGGCGTCGAAGGTCGCCGCCCTCGAGCGGGCCGGCGCGCGGGTCGCCCGCTTCCCCTACGAGGTCCCCGAGATCGTCGCCGAACTGGCGCGGACCCAGGCCCGTCGATGAGCCCGGAGGCCGGGGTCGAGGACCCCTGCATCGTCCCGGGCTGCGGCGCCCCGGCCGTGCGCCACCTCGCCCTCGCCGAGGCGCGGCGGGCGTTCTCGGACCTGCCCGAGAAGGGGCGTCGCGCCCCGCTCTGCCGCGACCACTACCGGGCGTGGAAGAAGGCGACCCGGACGGAGCGCGCGCTGGAGCGTCTCGGCCGCTGATCCTCGCGCCGTCCCCCGGCCCGGGCGGTGGTCCCGCCTACTGCTTGCGCATCTTCTGGGCCCGCATGCGGCGGCGCATCCGCTTCTTGCGCCACTTCCACCGCATGTGGCCCCGCTTCTTCCAGACGCGGGACGAGCGTTTCATTCCACCATCGGGCGATGGGGCGCGGTACGGCCGCCGCATAAAAGGACTGCCGTGACGCCCGCCGGCGCGCGCTCCGGCTTATCTGCGGGGGGCCGGTGGGCGCGGGGTGCTGACCGTCGCCGACCTCGAGGTCAACGTCCTCGACTTCCGCCAGCGGTCGTTCCAGTTCGAACGCCTGGCGGAGGTCGGCGGCACGGCGTTCGCGGTCTTCTCCCGGACCGAGACCGAGACCGAGCGCCAGCTGCGCCCGAAGCTCCTGCGGCTCACGGTCGTCGCGCCGCTCCCGTGGGTCGTGCTGGACGCGACCACGGAGACGCTGCGGATCTCCAAGGAGGGCCGTCCGCCGCCGGCGATCGAGGCCCTCGCCGTGGAGGTCGCCGCGGAACCGTCCGAGTTCGACGAGGAGGGGCAGCCGTGGCGACGCGCCGAGCTCGGGCCGACCGCGTTCGTCTACGTCCCCGCGGCCCACGCCGCCGAACTGCTCGGCCCCGAGGGGCGGAGCCGCCTCGGGCTCGGCTAGGCCCCTAGGCCTTGGGGCGCATCGCCATCTCGACGAGCGCCGCGATCGCCGCCCCGACGATCGGGGCGACCCAGAACAGCCAGTCCTGCTGGATCGCCCAGCGGTCGCCGGAGAACGCCGCCGCGAGGAGCGCCGGCGCGAAGCTGCGTGCCGGGTTCACCGAGGCGCCGTCGATCGGGATGGCGATGAAGTTCGTCATGGCGAGGGTGAGGGCGATCCCGATCGGCGCGAGGTTCTTGGCGAACCCCTCGGTCCGGGTCGCCTGCAGGATCACGAGGACCAGGAAGAACGTGAGGGCGACCTCGAGGAGGAACACCGAGCCGACGGAGACGAGGTACGGCGAGCCGCCGCCGGAGTACCCCTGGGCGGCCAGCGCCACGCTGCTCGAGGTGACCTTCGTCCACAGCGGGCCGTAGCCGCGGGCGACCCCGGCGACCGTCGCGACGGCGACGATCCCGCCGAGGAGCTGGGCGACGATGTAGAACGCCGCGTCGCGGACCTTGGTCCTGCCCGTGAGGACCATCGCCACGGTGACGGCGGGGTTGAAGTGGGCCCCCGAGACGTCCCCGAAGGCGTAGATCATCCCCAGGACGCCGAAGCCGAGCGACAGGCTGAGCAGCAGGACGCGGGCGTTGAAGATCGCGCCGTTGTCCATGTTGAGGGAGAGCAGGGCGGCGCCCGTGATCGACAGGAGGAGGCCGAACGTTCCCAGGAACTCCGCGAGGTACCGCTGTGCCGGGGTCCACGTCATCGCCCTCCCGGAGCCGGTCCCCATTTAAGGGGTGCGTTCGGGGGCCGAGGGACCCCTGGCGAACCCTCCCTCAGAGGACGCCCATCGCCGTGAGCTTCTCGGGCAGGTAGTGGTCGGTGACGTAGTTCAGGCCGTACTTCGCGAGGGACTGCTGCTCGGCCTTCTTGCCGTGCTGGAGCATCAGCTCGATCTCGGCCCGCCACTCCGCGGTGGAGAACCGCGGGTCGGTCCGCTCCGCCTCGAGGGCCCGGATGTCCTGCTCGGAGAGCTGGTCGCTGGGCAGGTCGTAGTTCTCGATGTCGGAGGCCGTGACCCCCAGGAACTCGGCGCTGGGCGTCGCGAGGTAGCTCGAGAGGTGGGCGGTCTTGATCGCCCCGTAGGCGACGCTCGCGAAGATCCGGAACGACCACGGGTCCCCGTCGGTGAACACCACGACGGGCAGCTTGAGCTCGTCCGAGAGGCGTCGAAGGAACCGGCGCGTCGAGCGGGCCGGCTGGCCCTTCAGGTGGAGCAGGATCGCGTCGTGCTTCTCGTCGAAGCCGTTCTCGGCGAGGCGGTCGACCATCCCCCCGCACTCGATCGCGATGACGAACTTCGCCCCCGTGCTGACGAAGTCGATCTTCTCCTTCTCGACGTTGAACGGCAGGGCGTAGCCGCCGTCGCCGACGTCGTCCCGGCAGTTGATCGTCTTGACGATCCCCTT
>JASIDM010000062.1 GCA_030044695.1 Thermoplasmata archaeon | reverse complement strand
GCCCACGCCCACGACGCCTCCGGTGCCGCCCGCGGCCCCCGGCGCCCTCAAGCCGTGCCCCACCTGCGGCAAGGAGATCCCGTCCGAGTACCTCGTCTGTCCGTTCTGCGGGTCGGTGACCCAGTAGGCGAGCTCAGCGGGGTCCGGGGCGGTCCGCGGACCGGGTCGGTGGGGAGCCTTTAAGCCGGGCGGACGCTCGGCGCCCGGCGCCATGCCCGGGAACCTCGACGTCGGCCGCCTGAAGATCGGCTGGGCCCGGGCCCACATGCCGGTCCTCGAGGGGATCCGGGCCCGGTTCGTCCGGGAGCGGCCGTTCGACGGCCTGACCGTCGCCGCGGTCCTCCATGTCGAGGCGAAGACCTGCGCCCTCGCGCTCGCCCTGCAGGCGGGCGGCGCGAAGGTCCGGCTCGCCGCCAGCAACCCGCTCACCACCGACGACGACGTCGTCGCCGCGGTCCAGGCCGAGGGGGTCGAGACGCACGCCGTGCGGGGCGAGTCCCTGGACGCCTACCGGGCCGGCCTCGCGACCCTGCTCGAGCCGGTCCCGGACGTCCTCGTCGACGACGGGGCGGACCTCGTCGCCCTCTACCACGAGCGGCACAGCGACCGGGGCCGCGTGCGCGGCTCGACGGAGGAGACGACGACGGGTGTGACGCGCCTGAACGCGCTGGAGAAGTCCGGCGGGCTCCTGTTCCCCGCCATCAACGTCAACGACGCGCTGATGAAGCACCTGTTCGACAACCGCTACGGGACCGGCCAGTCGACGATCGAGGGGATCGTCAACGCGACGAACCTGCTCGTGGCGGGCAAGGTCGCGGTCGTCGCCGGCTACGGCTGGTGTGGCCGCGGGGTCGCCAGCCGGCTGCGGGGGCTCGGCGCGGAGGTCGTGGTCACCGAGATCGACCCGGTCCGGGCGATCGAGGCCCGGCTGGACGGCTTCGCGGTCCGACCGATGCGCGAGGCGGCCGCGCGCGCCGACCTGATCGTCACCGTCACCGGCCGGCCCGGGATCGTCCGGGCCGAGCACTTCGAGGTGCTGAAGGACGGCTGCGTGCTCGCCAACGCCGGCCACTTCGACGTGGAGATCGCCAAGCAGGACCTCGAGCGCCTCGCGGGTCGCCCTCGGCTCGTCCGACCGAACGTCGAGGAGTACCGGTTCCCGGACGGCCGGCGCGCCTACCTGCTCGCCGAGGGGCGCCTGGTCAACCTGGCGGCGGCCCAGGGCCATCCCGTGGAGATCATGGACCTCTCCTTCGCGCTCCAGGCGCTCTCCGCCGAGCACCTCGCCCGGCACGGCGCGACGCTCGCGCCCCGGGTGTACCCGGTCCCGGTCGAGCTCGACCGCTCGGTCGCGACCGCCGCCCTCGGGCCGTTCGGCGCGGCGCTCGACACCGCCACGGGAGCGCAGCTCAAGTACGCCGACGACTGGAAGAGCGGCACGGAATGACCGCCGGCACGATCCCTGCGGAGCTCAAGTACGCCAAGACCCACGAATGGGTCCGTCTCGAGGGACGCCGGGCGACGGTCGGGATCACCGACCACGCCCAGTCGGAGCTGACGGACATTGTGTTCGTCGATCTCCCGGCCGTCGGGAAGACGGTCCAGAGCGGGGCGACGGTCCTCTCGCTCGAGTCCGTGAAGACCGTCTCCGACATCTACGCCCCGGGCGCGGGGACCGTCGTCGAGGTGAACGCCGAACTGAAGGCCCATCCGGAGCTGGTCAACCAGGAACCGTACGGCCGCGGCTGGCTGTTCCGCCTGGAGCTCTCGGCCGGGCTTGATCCCGGGCTCGTGGACGCCGACGGCTACCGACGCCTCGTCGGCGGTTAGGCTCCCTAGCGGGGTCACTCGCCCCGGAACTCGGGCTTGCGACGTTCGAGGAACGCCCGCATCCCCTCGGTCCGGTCCGACGTCGAGAACGTCCGGCCCGCCGAGTCCCCCTCGCGTCGCAGGGCGGCGTCGTAGCCTTCCTCGGCGCCGAGGTCGATGACCTCCTTCGCCCAGCGGACCCCGAGCGGCGCTCGGCTCGCGATCGTCAGGGCCAGCGCCTCGGCGTCCTCGCGGGCGCTCTCCCGGGGCACCACCTTGCTCACGAAGCCGAGCCGCAGCGCCTCCTCGGCGGAGACCGGCTCGCCCGTGAAGACCAGCAGCTTGGCCGCGGCCCGGCCGATCCGCCGCGAGAGCCGGGTCGCCCCGCCCATGCCGGGGTGAATGCCGACCGTCACCTCGGGCAGGCCGAGCCGGGCGCCGGCGGAGGCGACGATGACGTCGGCGGCCAACGCGACCTCGAGGCCGCCGCCGAGGGCGTACCCTTCCACGAGGGCGATGACGGGCCGGGGGAACTGCTCGATCGACCGGGCGACGCGCTGGCCGACGAACCCGAAGTCGATCCCCTCCTGGGGCGTCTTCGCGGCCATCTCGGCGATGTCCGCCCCGGCCGCGAAGACGGGACCGGAGCCGGCGAGCACGACGGCCCGGAGCGCCGGCTCCGGGGCCAGGGCGGCGAACGCCGCCTCGAGCTGGAGCAGGAGCTCGGTGCTGAGGGCATTCAGGACCTCGGGCCGGTCGAGCAGCACCCAGGCGATCGGTCCTCGTCGCTCGACGCGCACGTAGCGCAGGGGCCAGGAGCGCTCGCCCCGGCCGGCCCGCTCGACGAGCTCGGCGGAGACCGGGAACTCTGCCCCCCATCGGGCGGCCTGGGCCCGCACGAGGCGGAGCCCCTCCGCCAGCCCGACCGCGGAGAGCTGGGCGAACGGCGCGTGACGGCGTCGTAGCCCCACGACGGCGCCCCGGTCGACGGCCTCGGCCGACGCGACCCCCTCCTCCACGAGCCGCGTCGCGATCCCGATCGTCAGGCCGAGGAGTCGGTCCCGGACCGCCGCTTGGCGGGCCGGCTCCACGGCCGTGTCGCGCCAGGGCCACGGGGCACCGGCGCGGAACTGCCGCTCCAGCAGCGGCGAAGGGGCGTACGCCGGGCCGAACGCCCGGGCCAGGCTCGTCTCGGCGTGGAAGGCGATCGGGATCCCGGTGACGTTCATCAGCTCGAACGGGCCCAGGGTCGCGCCGAACGTCTCGCGGCCGACCTCCTCGATGGTGGCGAGGCTCGCGACGCCCTCGTCGGCGATCCGGCAGGCCTCGTTGAGGTACGGCACGAAGAAGCGGTTCACGCAGAACCCGGCCCGGTCCGCGGTCTCGATCGGCAGCTTGCCGAGCCGGCCGGAGAACCGGACGAGCTCCTCGCGGGTCGCCGGGGAGGTCGATCGGCCGCCGACGACCTCAACGAGCTTGTTGATCGCCGCTGGGAAGAAGAAGTGGAGCCCCGCGAACCGCTCGGGCCCGGGGAACCCGTCGCCGAGAGCGCTGACGGAGAGGGAGGAGGTGTTGGTCGCCACGATCGTGGTCGGCCCGACGGCGGGGGCGAGCTGCGCGAACAGCGAGCGCTTGACCGCCTCCTCCTCGAAGACCGCCTCGATGACCAGGGAGGCGCCGGCCGCCGCCGCGGCGAGGTCGGTGGTGAAGACGAGGCGTCCGAGCAGCTCGTCGCGGGCGGCCGGGGTCATCTTGCGGCGCTCGACGGCGCCCGTCAGCGACCGCTCGAGGATCCCGCGCCCCCGCGCGATCGCGGCGTCGTCGACGTCCCGCACCCGCACGGAGAAGCCCGCGGCCGCGCACGCCTGGGCGATGCCGGCCCCCATCGTGCCGCCGCCGAGGACCGCCACGGGTCCCGGCGGCACGATCTTCACGGAGGTCATGGAGCGTGCGCGGGACGGTACCGCGGCGCCGAGGGGACGGAGGCGGTCTATAAGCGTTCGGAGGCCGGGGGAGGCGCGGCTTCGTATCCTCGGCCGCTGTGGCGCGGACGTGCCCGCGGTCGAACGCGAGCTCGCCATCGAGGCGGCGCTCGAGGCCGAGCGCCAGTTCGTCCTCACCCTCGGAGGGTTCGCCCTCGAAGTGGCGGGGGCGCGCCTCGTGACCCACGAGAAGATCCCGGCGCCCCGGTTCAACTTCGTCCAGGAGCTCGGGGTCGGTCGGGAGCGCCAGACGGCGTTCTTCGAGCGGGCGCTGGACCACTACTTCCAGCGGGCCCTGCGGCCGACGTTCCGGGTCCCGGAGCCGGCCCCACCCCACGTCGACCGGGGTCTTCGCCGCCTTGGCTTCCTACCCCGGGCTTCGCCGCTGGTCCTCCTGCTCGAGCACGGCGGAGCTCCCGAAGCGGCCGCGGCCGGAGTGGACGTGCGCCCGGCCCGCTCCGGGGAACTCGAGGAGGTCACGGAGTTCTGGAGTGACGGGCGGGAGCGGCCGGAGCTGCGCACCGCCCTGGACGTCGCCTGGCACCATCCGAACCCCCACGAGCTCCTGGTGCCCCTGCTCGCCACGATCGAGCACGAGCCCGTGGCGGCCGCGATCGTCTACCGCTACCGTTCCGTCGCCGGCATCCACTTCGTGGCGACCCGTCCCTCGGCCCGGGGCCGCGGCGCCGCCTCGGCGCTCGTGAGCTACGCCGCTGGCGCACGGCCAGGTGGCGAGGCGCGGCTGGCGATCTTCGCCGACTCCCCCCGCCTCGGCTCCCGACTGGGCCGGCTCGGGTTCTCGCCGGCGTGCTCGTTCGTGGAGTACGAGCTGCCGCGGAACGCCGAGCTCGCGCTCCCGCCGCCCGGGCCTCCCGGCCCCCCGCAGTGGCGACCCCCGCGCCGAACGCCGTGACGGACGGACGACGGCGCCGCGGTCGGAGCGGGTCGCGCTCTACGACGGCGACGTGGCGTTGAAGTAGAGCTCGTAGCCGAGCCCACCGTTGTACGGGAGGTAGGCCGCGACGGCGAGGGCCTCGAACCCCCACGAGTCCCAGTCGCTCCCTGCCGCCCCAAAGGTGGTGTTCCCGACCTCCTCCTCGTACGACGGGTAGCAGCAGAGGACGCCGACGAGCACGAAGAGGTGGGGGTTCGTCCCCGAGGAGCTGAGGGCGAAGCTGGTGATCTGGCTGATGTTGTTGCCGACGTTCGTGACGTTGAAGTAGAACCAGATCCCCGCCACCGGCGGCGTGAAGTTCGTGTTCTCGCGCGGGGACTCGGGACAGCCGGGACAGAGGTCCGTCCCTTGGAGCGCCGGGAAGACCTGGACCCCCCCGCCGTAGACGATCGCGGCGCGGATGGCGGTGACGTTCACGTCGTACGGGTTCGCCGGGTCGACCCCCGGACCGCTCCCGGAGCCTCCGTGGCGCCCGAGGGCGGCCGGGACCCCGAAGCCGTTCGTGACGGCGCCGACCTCGACCAGGACCGCCACCACGCAGGCGACGACGGCCCAGCGGAAGATCCCACCCCGCCGACGCCGTCGGAGCCGGCGTATCGTGGGGTCGGGCGGCGTTCCCGACATCCTAGAGCATGTAGACCGGCGCCGAGAGCACGACCACCGGGTAGCTCCAGTCCGTGTCGATGAGCTCGATTGTGCACGAACCCGGGCTCTCGAAGCACCAGACCGGAGCGCCGTGGTAGTCGTCAGAGTCCGGCTGGCCCCAGTCGCAGGAGCTGGTCATCGGATTGCACCCGGCGTCGTAGAGCGGGTTCGGGGCCTCGAAGATCGAGTCGGCGGTGTGGACGTAGATCACGAGGGACATCCCGGGGGCGACGATCGTCCGCTGGGTGTCGAGCGGGTCGAAGAAGCCGAGCCGGTTGTAGTAGACGCTGTTCGAGCCG
>JASIDM010000061.1 GCA_030044695.1 Thermoplasmata archaeon | reverse complement strand
GAGGTCGCCCGGTTCGCCTCCGGCAGCCGCCACCTGCTCGTCGACGAGACGTTCCGCGAGTTCGCCGGGGTCCCGACCCTCTCCGCCAAGGACCGGCCGCGGGTCTGGACGACCGGCTCGTTCACGAAGTTCTTCGGGGCGGACGAGCTCCGGGTCGGGTTCGCGGTCACCCCGCCGGACGTGCCGCCGGGCTTCCTGCGCTACGTCGGCCTCCTCTCGGACGAGATCGCTCCGGCGTCGACGTGGCGGGCCCTCGAGCTGGTCCGCCGGTTCGAGACGGTCCGCCGGGCGGTGCGGCGTGTGCTCGATCGGAACCGCCAGGCGTTCCGCGAGGTCTTCCCCGGGGAGGCCGTGCCGGCCGCGCCGCTGTGGTTCGACCGGTTGCCGACCGGGACGGGCCGCGCGCTCGCCGAGCGCAGCCTCGCGCGCTCGGTCCTCGTGGCCCCCGGGGAGTTCTTCGGAGCCCCCGGCGGGGTCCGGCTCGCCCTCACGCGCCGGTCCTGCCCTCAGGGGCTTCGGGCCTACCGGCGGACCCGGGACAAGTTCGTCCTAGCTCACCGGGGACGGCGCGGGTCCGGCCGCTCCACCGCGCCACGCGGAGCGAGGCCGAGCGCGCGCTGAGCGCGGGGCGCCGGGTACGGCACGGCCGACGTGGCCGGGGCGACGGTGCGCTCCCGCAGGAACGTCATCGCGAACCGGACCGCGCGGTCGCGGTCGTCCTCCCGGACCAGGAGGAACCCCCGGGCGAGCTCGGTGAGGACCGCCCGCTCGGGAACGACCTCCCGCAGGCGCCCTTCGGAGTCCGGGTCCGGAGGGCCGGGCGCCATGTTGCCTCTCGAGCCCCGGCCACGGCTCAAAAAGGCGAGGCTCCACGGGACGGTTCGTCAAGGCGTGGCGACCGCGAACGTCATACCCCCGGCGCGGCCTTGGCGAGCTGGAGCGTCGATGAGCCAGAGCACCCCGACCCCGGTCGTCCCTCCGTCCCCGAGCCGGGCCCCTTCCCGTGGGGTCCGGATCGACGTGCCGATCCCCGGTCCCAACGCCCGCCGGATCATCGATCGGGACCGCCGATTCCTCATGACGAGCACCAAGACGTCGCCGGCGGTCGCGGCGTCGGGGAGCGGGGTCTGGGTCACGGACGTCGACGGCAACCGCCTGCTCGATTTCGCCTCCGGCGTCGGGGTCCTGGCCGTTGGCCACGCCCACCCTGAGGTCGTCCGCGCCGTCCGCGAGCAGGTCGGTCGGCTCAGCCACTTCGCCGGGACGGACTTCTACTACGAGAACCAGACCGAGCTCGCCGAGCGCCTGACGCGGCTCACGCCGGGGGCGTTCGAGAAGAAGGTCTTCTTCACCAACAGCGGGACGGAGAGCGTCGAGGCGGCCCTCAAGATCGTCCGCTACCACCGCCAACGCCCGATCGTCGTCGGCCTGCTCGGCGGCTTTCACGGCCGCACCATGGGGGCGCTCACGATGACCACCTCCAAGCCGGTGCAGCGCGCCCGGTACGCCCCGTTCGTCGGCGGCGGCCACCACATCCCGGGGCCGACGTGCTACCGGTGCCCGTACCGGCTCGAGTACCCGAGTTGCGACCTCTACTGCGCCAAGGTCCTCGATGAGCTGTACTTCCATACCTCGATCCCCCCGGACGACGTCGCGGCGTTCCTCGCCGAACCGGTGCTCGGCGAGGGCGGCTACGTCGTGCCGCCTCCCCGATGGCACGCGACCCTGCGCGCGATCCTCGACCGGTACCACATCCCGCTGATCGACGACGAGGTCCAGGCCGGCATCGGACGCACCGGGTCCTGGTTCGGCATCGAGCACCACGGGGTCGTCCCGGAGATCGTGACGATGGCGAAGGCCCTCGGCGGGGGCCTGCCGCTCGGGGCCGTGAGCTTCCCGGCGGAGTTCGACTTCCCCGTCCAGGGCTCCCATTCCAACACCTTCGGCGGGAACGTCGCGGCCGTCGCGGCCTCTCTCGCGACGCTCGACGTGATCGAGAAGGAGCGGCTCCTCGACAACGCCCGGGTCCAGGGGACCTACCTCCTCCAGCGGCTGCGCGAGCTGATGGGACGTCACGAGGAGATCGGCGACGTCCGGGGCGTCGGCCTGATGGTCGCGACGGAGTTCGTGCAGGACCGCCGCTCCAAGGAGCCGGCGGTCGAGTTCCGCGACCGCGTCGTCGAGGAGGCGATGCGCCGGGGACTCGTCCTGCTCGGCTGCGGCCGCTCCTCCATCCGCTACATCCCCGCGCTGATCGTGCGTCGCGAGGAGATCGACGAGGCCGTGGAGATCCTCGACGCGGCGATCGCCGCCACGCGCGCGCGGGCATGAAGGTCGGCCGGCTCGGGCCGGCCGGCGCCGTCGTCCTGGAGGAACGGGACGAGCCTCGCGCCGGTCCGGGCGAGGTCACGGTCCGCCTCGCGGCGTGCGGGATCTGCGGCACCGACCTCGAGAAGCTCCGGGGGAACTACCGGTCCGCCGGGATCCTCGGCCACGAGCCCGTCGGGCGGATCGCGGCCGTGGGCTCGGGGGTGGGCGGGCTCGCGGAGGGGGACCGGGTCTTCGTCCACCACCATGTCCCCTGCCTCGCCTGCGAGGTCTGTCGACGGGGCGACACGACGTTCTGCCCGACGTACAGCACGACCAACCTCGACCCCGGCGGCTTCGCCGACGTCTTCCGGGCGTCGGCCGAGCACGTCGCCCGGGGGGCCGTCCTCCCGCTGGACCGGGCGATCGACTGGCGGGCCGGCGCCCTCCTCGAGCCCGCCGGCTGCGCGCTCACGGCGCTGCGCCGGGTCGGGCTCGCCGACCGGGCGAGCGTGCTCGTCCTGGGCCTCGGTCCGGTCGGGCTGCTCTACGCCCGCCTCGCTCGCTCGCTGGGGGCGTCGTGGGTCGGTGGCACGGAGCTCTCCGAGCTTCGCCGCCGCGCCGCCGAGCGCGGGGGGATCGACGCCGCCGTCGACCCGCGCGAGCCGAAGGCGCTGGAGACGATGGTCGCCCGAGCCACGGACGGCCGCGGCGTCGACCTGGCCGTGGCGGCGTCCGGACATCCGTCCGTGGTCCGGGCCGCCACGGAGGCCGTCCGCCGCGGCGGCACGGTGAACCTCTTCGGGCTGCCCGAGGCCGGCAGTCGGCTCGACGCCGACCTCCAGCAGCTGTACCTGCGGGGGGTCCGCGTCGTACCGTCCTACGCGACGACCGAACCGGAGATCCGCGAGGTCCACGAGATGATCGTGGGGGGCCGGCTCGCCGTCGCCGACCTGGTGAGCCACGACCTTCCGCTCGCGGAGATCGCCGAGGCGTTCCGCCTCGCCGCCCGTCCCGACGCGAGCGTGAAGGTGCTGGTCACCGGCGCGGCGTTCGCGGGTTAGCGATCGCCGGACGCCGCTCCGACGAGCTCGTCGACGACCTGTCGTCCGTCGTCCACGATCGCCCCCGGTCCGACGATCGACCGCACGACCCTGGCCCCGCGGCCGACCCGAGCTCCGTCCATCACGACGCAGTCCTCCAGGTGCGCTCCCGAGCCGACCTCGACCCCTCGGCCGAGGGTCACCGGCCCGCCGAACGTCGCCCCGTCGGCGGTGGCGTCGGCGGCGGCGGCGATCGGGCCGGGACCGCTCGAACCCGGCGGGCGGTGGCGGTCGCCGGCCCGCCCCGCCTCGAACAGGAACCGCTGGGAGCGCAGCAGCCGCTCGCGGGTGCCCGCATCGTCCCAGAAGCCCCGGAGCCGGAAGCCGTAGACCCCCTCCGCGAGGAGCCCCGGGACGATCTCCTGCTCGAAGCTCACGGCCCGGCCGCCGGGGATGCGGTCGAGGACGCGACGGGACCAGACGGCCAGGCCCGCGTTGATCCAGTGCGACGGGGCCCGCTCCGGGGGAGGTTTCTCCACGAACGCCGTGATGCGGTCGTCCTCGGCCAGCGCCGCCACGCCGTACGGGCGGGTATCGTCGACCTCGGCGAGCGCCATCGTGCCGAGGCGCGGCGAGCGTCGATGGGTCGCCCCGAGCGCCGCGAGGTCGGCCGAGGCGATGACGTCCGAGTTGAGGAGGTAGAACGTCTCGCCGAGGCCGCCGCCCGCGTGCTTCATGCCGCCCCCGGTCCCGAGGGGCTCGGCCTCCGCGACGGTCCGGACGGGGAACGGCGGCGGATGGGCCCGGACGAACCGGTCGACCTCGTCCGCCTTGTACCCGGTGGCGAGGACGACCTCGTCGACGTCCCGGGGGAGGAGGTCGAGGACGTGGTAGAGCATCGGCTTGCCGGCGAGGGGGATCAGCTGCTTGGGAACGGCGTAGGTGATCGGCCGCAGGCGCGTGCCGAAGCCGCCGATCAGGACGAGCGCCTTCATCGGGCCGCCGGCGAACGCCGGGGCCGATAATGCCGTTGCCGGTACGTGGGCCGGTGCGGCCGTCGGCGGCGTCGGCGTTCAGCCGAAGCGGCCGTTCACGTAGTTCTCGGTCAGCTTCTCGGCGGGACGGGTGAACAGCTCCTCCGTCGCGCCGACCTCCACGACCTTCCCGAGGTAGAAGAAGGCGGTCCGGTCGGAGATCCGGCGGGCCTGGGCGAGGTTGTGGGTCACCACGACGAGGCAGTACTCGCGCTTCAATCGGGCGAGCAGGCTCTCGACCTTCGCCGTGGCGATCGGGTCGAGGGCGGAGCACGGCTCGTCCAGGAGGAGGACCTCGGGACGAACGGCGAGGGCACGGGCGATGCAGAGCCGCTGCTGCTGGCCGCCGGAGAGGCTGGTCCCCGGGGCGTCGAGCTGCTGCTCGACCTCCTCCCACAGCCCGGCGTGGACCAGGGCGTCCGCGACCCCCTGGTCGAGCTCGTCGCGCCGGCGGACCCCGAGCAGGCGCAGGCCGGCGGCGACGTTCTCGAACACCGAGAGGTTCGGGAACGGGTTCGGCTTCTGGAAGACCATCCCGACCCGGCACCGGACGCTGACGACGTGCTCCCGGGCGAGATCGCTCCCGTCCATCCGGATCGACCCGGAGACCCGGGCCCCCGGGACCTCCTCGTGGAGGCGGTTGAGGCAGCGCAGGAACGTCGACTTCCCGCACCCGGACGGGCCGATCACCGCCGTGGCGGCCCGGTCCTCGAGATCGACCGCGACGTCGTAGAGCGCCTGGCGGCCGGCGTACCACGCGTTCAGGTCGCGGACCTCGAGCTTCGGCGCCACCCCTCACGTCCCGCGCTGGGCGTCGGTGCGTCGGACGGCCAGGCGGGCGGCGAGAGTGACGGCGGCCATCATAAGGAGGAGGACGAGCGCCGCGCCCCAGGCCGCGACGCCGTAGTTCGAGGAGGTGTAGACCGTCAGGGCGTCGTAGATGAACGGGGCGATCGCGCCGATCGGGGTCCGGAGGTTCGTCGCCCAGTACACGCTGCTCCCGGCGGTGAACAGCACGGCGGCCGTCTCGCCGGCGGCCCGCATGATGGCGAGCAGCAGGCCGGTGACCAGGGCGCTGCGGCAGCTCCCCAGCACGACGCGCAGCGTCACGCGGTGGCGGGGGAACCCGAGGGCGAGGGCCCCCTCGCGGACCGTCTCCGGCACGGTGCGCAGGGCGAGCTCCGTCGACTTCGCGACGATCGGGAGCATGAGCACGGCGAGGGCCGCGGCGCCCGCGAAGGCGCTCTGGTCGTCGAGCCGGTCGTAGGTGAGGAACGCCGAGAAGACGAACACGCCGATCAGGATCGTCGGCACGCCGAGGAGGACGTCGACCACGAGCCCCATCAGCGTCCCGACGCGGCGACGGGCGTACTCGGCGAGGTAGATCCCCGCGAGGAGCCCGGCGGGCAGGGCGACGGCCGCGGCGAGGCCGACCATGATGAACGTTCCCTGGATCTCCGGCCCGATCCCTCCGACCGGGCAGACCGCCTGGCCGATCCCGCACGGCGGCGGGGGCTCCGACGTGTAGAACGACGGCGTCACGACCGCCCGGCCCCCGTTGGCCACGGCGGTGCCGATCACGCTCGCGAGCGGCCAGGCGGCGAGGGCGACCGCCCCCACGACCAGGGCCAGGACGAGCGCCTGGACGACCCGGCGGCGGCGCAGCCGTCGCGCCCGCGCCGCGATCACCGCGGCGAACCACGGTCGGGGCGCCCCGCTACCGGGGGCCGTCGTCCCCGTCGCGAGCCCGGAGGTCCCTCGCCGCCACCGGTGGCCGCGGCCCCGGCGTCGCTCCCATCGGCCGATGAGGAGCCGGGCCCCGAGGTTGATGGCGACCGAGACGACCAGGAGCAGGGCCGCGAGCTCGTACAGCGAGCTGAGGGTGATCCCGTACGACTCGCTGAAGGCGTTCACGATCCAGCTCGGGATCGTGACGCCGCGCGAGAACAGCGACGACGGCAGCTGGTACTCGTTGCCGATGACCAGGGCGACGGCGATCGTCTCGCCGATCGCCCGGGCGAAGCCGAGGATCACGGCGCCGACCAGGCCCGGGGCCGCCGGTCCGAGGACGGCGAGCCGGGTCGCCTCCCACCGGGTCGCCCCCACGCCCAGGGCGGCCTCCCGGAGATCGCGCGGGACCGACCGGAGCGCTTCCCGCGCGAGGGCCGCGATCGTCGGCACGATCATGATCGCCAGGATGAGCCCGGCGGCGAGGAGGTCCGTGCCCCGCGGGGGGCCCGCGAACGGGCCGACCCCGCCGGTGAGGCGGGCGACGCCGGGCTCGATCGTGCCGGAGAGGAACGGCACCAGCACGACGATCGCCCAGAAGCCGTAGACGACGCTCGGGACCGCCGCCCCCAGGTCGATGACGTACCCCACCGGGCCGCGGAGCCACCGGGGGGCCATCTCCGAGGCGAAGAGGGCGACCCCGAGGGCGATGGGAACGGCGAGGAGGAGCGCGAGCCCGCTCGTGATCAGGGTCCCCTCGAGCGGGGGCAGGGCGCCGAAGATCCCTTGGGGGACGTCCCAGGCGGTGCCCGAGAGGAACCCGGGGCCGAAGCGGACGATCGACGGTTCAGCCCCTCGCAGGAGGAACACCACGAGGCCGGCCAGGAGGGCCACGAGGCCGAGGGCGACGACCGTGGTGACCGAGCGGAACGCCGCGCCGGCCCAACGCAGGAGGCGGGCCCGTCGGCGGGTCAGCCCACGGGACGCCGGCGCCGAGGTCTCGGTGCCGGCCGGGGGATCCACGGACTATCCGCACGACGGGATCGACGTCCCGTTGAACGTGAGCGTGGGCAGCGCCCCGAGGTCCTGGGTCAGCAGCCCGGCGGGAGGGCTCGCGAACGGGAACGCGGTCCGGTTGAACGTCTGCCCGGTGGTGAAGACGTAGTTCAGCCACTGGCGCAGCACGGACCCGTAGCCGATCGTCGCCGTGTGCCCGTGGCCCGGGTCCTGCGGGACGATCACGTACACGAGGGCGGCCAGCGGATAGTCCCCGGCCACGGACGAGTTCACGAAGCTCACGGTCGCCCAGTTCCCGGTCGGCCCGGGGAGCGTGCTCCCGATCGCCGCGTAGATGTCGTTGATCGCGGACTGGACGTTCGCCTCCGTCGGGTACACCGGCGCCCCGTGGGAGTCCACGATCGACGCGATGGCGAGACCCTTGGAAAGGGCATCGTACAGGTCGGTGTAGCCGATGGCGCCGTTCACTTTCACGTCGGTGATCATCGCCGAGTTGCCGCTGGCGCCCTCCGCCCCCGAGAACACCGGCCACGTCGGGGTGAGCGAGGTGCCGAGCGAAGCGGTCGTCCGCCAGGTCGCGTTGTCGAGGGTCAGCAGGTTCGTCAGGACGTAGCTCTGGCCGGCGGGATCCGAGCGGTGGACGGCGGTGATGGCGGTGGTGATCCCCGAGAGCCCCGGGTTGTTCGCCACGAGCTCGGAGTTGTCCCACGTGTTGATCGTCCCGAGGTAGATCCCGGCCAGCTCCGCGCCGGTGAGGTTGAGCGGGCCGGCGTAGCCGCTCAGGGTGTAGATGATCGCCACCCCCGAGCCGGTCACCGGCAGCGTGAGGAACGTCCCGACGGCGGCGGTGAGCGCCGTGCTCTGGGTCGCGTTGAGCCCTTCGTCGGTGACCGCGAAGTCGACGGACTTCTCCGTCAGCAGGGTGACCCCGCCGCCGGCGCTGCTCGTCACGTAGTTCACAGTGTTCCCCGAACTCGTGTGGTAGGTGCTCGCCCACTGATCGACGATCGCCGCCGGGAAGGCGGCGCCGTTCCCCTGCAGCTCGAGGCCGGTCGGGCAGGGCGAGGTGGAGCTCGCCGGTCGCAGGCCGTACCAGCTCGTTCCGGCGCCGACCCCGACGACGATCACCACCACGACGACGGCGAGGATCGCCCCGTAGATCGGACCGCGGTCCGATCGGCGGCGGACCTTGGGCGGCGGCGCGGTGGGTGTGCCGGGGGTCGCCGAAGTGGCGGGCGCGGCCGGAGCCGGCGGAGGTGGGGCCGCCGTGCTCATGGGCCACGCCCGGAGGGGAGCTCGGGAGAAGCGTTCGCGAGGTCGGGCCGCGCCAGCCCTACCGGGGGCGCCGGCGGGACAGCGTGAGGAGCGCCGTGCATGGGCCTTGCCTGCCGCCCTGACCTATAAACTGACGCCTATGACCCACAAGTTCGAAACGGTATCGACGGCGCGACGGACCGCAGACCGAGGCGACCGGTCGTGCCTCGTGCCTGGGGAAGGTCACGCCAACGGACGGCCAGCTCCATCCGGGGCCGATCCGCGGGGGGCCGATTAGCCGGTCCTAGTTATGGGCCAGGTGGCGCCCGCCGTCGGGGACAACACCGCGGCGGCCGGGTGGTGCGCTCCCTCGCGGGGCGCGCTTTTCTACGCGCGGGACCGTGGACCGGGGACCGTGACCGACGAGCTCGTACGGCGCGAGGGCTGGGTCGTCTGGATCGAGGGGCTCCCCTGCTCCGGCAAGACCACGCTGGCCCGACAGTCCGCCGAGGCCCTGCGGGCGACCGGGCTAGCGGTGGAGGTCCTGGACGGTGATGAGGTCCGCCGCCTGTTCTCCCCCGAGCTCGGCTACTCTCGCAAGGACCGGGAGATGCACGCCCGCCGGGTGAGCTACGTCGCGCGGATGCTCGCCCGCCACGGCGTGGTCGTGCTCGTGGCCATGATCACCCCGTACGAGACCAGCCGCCAGGCCGCCCGCGGCACGGTCGGCGATCGGTTCAGCGAGATCTGGCTCCGGTGCCCGATCGAGGTCTGTCGGACGCGGGACACCAAGGGGCTCTACCAGCGCAGCGGTGGCGGCGCGCGGATCACCGGCGTCGACGATCCGTTCGAGGAGCCCCTGGCTCCTGAGCTCGTGATCGACACCGCGGCCCACGGGGTGACCGAGACCCGGGAGCTGCTGATCGGCTACCTGCGCTCTCGCGGCATCGCCCCGAGTGCGATCACGTCGTAGAGGGTCGGGCCGGCGCGCCGGCCGGGGGCCGTCGCCCGTCGTCCGCCGGGAGCAGGCCCAGGCGCTCGAGCTCGTGGAGGATCTGGGCGGCCGACTCCTCCGGACGGAGCTTCACCGCGTCCACGGTGATCTCCGGATGCTCGGGCGGCTCGTACGGATCGTCGATCCCGGTCATCTCGTGGATCTCCCCGGCGCGGGCCCGGCGGTACAGTCCCTTCACGTCGCGCCGCTCGCAGACCTCGAGGGGCGTGTTGACGTAGATCTCCACGAACCGACCGATCTCCGCGCGGGCCCGCGCCCGCGAGGTGCGGTAGGGCGAGATCAGGGCGACGATCGGGATCGCCCCGTTGCGGGCGAGCAGCTTGGCCACGAACGTCACGCGTCCGGCGTGGGCCTCCCGGGAGGCCCGGTCGAAGCCCAGGTCGGCGCTGAGCCCCTTGCGGATCTCGTCCCCGTCGAGGAGCTCGACGAACCGGCCTCGAGCACGGAGGCGCTCGACGAGCACCCGGCCGATCGTCGTCTTCCCCGCGCTGGGGAGGCCGGTGAGCCAGAGGCAGAACCCCTCCGGACCCCTCGACCCGGCCGCCGTCGCGCCCGTCATGACGTCAGGACCGCTCCCGGCCGCCGAAGCACCTCGGCGACCTCCGGCCGGAGGATCTCGGACGGCAGGCGCTCGCCCTTCGCCAGGCTCTCCCGGACGCGCGTCTGGCTCGTCTGGACCCGCTCCGCGGCGCCGTGGGGGCAGACCTTCTCGCTGGCCATCCACCCGCACTTCCGGCAGAAGAACGACTCTTCGTAGCGGAGCGGCACGACCCCGATGTCGAACGTATCGAAGATCCGGTGGCACGCGTACGGATCGTAGTACCGGCCGACCCCCGCCTGGTCCCGGCCGACGATGTACGCCGCGCACCCGTAGTTCTTGCGGACGATCGCGAGGAACAGCGCCGCGCGCGGACCACCGTACCGCATGGTGATCCCCAAGGGGCGAACGATCACCCTCGTCGCCGGATAGTACGCCGCCACCAGGGCATCGTAGGCGTCCAGGATGACGTCCGGCCGGTAGTCGCCCCGCTTGAGACGGCCGACGACCGGATGCACCAGCAGACCGTCGATCTCCTCCCGCTCGAGGGTGAGGCGCTGAAGGTACTCGTGGGCCGTGTGCGGGGGATTGCGGCACTGGTACGCCGCGACCGTCCTCCAGCCGAGCCGCCCGAACTCCTCGCGCAGCTCGGCCGGCCCCGGCTCCGGCCGGTTCCCCACGGTGTCGAGCCGGCGGAGCAGCTCCAGACGCCCCCCCCAGGCCCGTTCGCCCTGGGCGAGGATATCCGCGACGTTCGGGTGGGCCGGGTCCTCGGTCCCGTAGGCGCGGCGGGCCATCGCCGGGCGATCGAATCGGAAGCTCTCCTCGATGCGGAGCAGCGCGACCGGTCGGCCGTCCCCGTCGACGAGCGCGACCTCGTCCCCGGCGCGGAGCTCCTGGACGCCGGGCGCGGCCTTGGCCTCCGGCACCGGCAGGTGGATCGGCATCGACCACGGAAGGCCGCTCGGCAGCCGTCCGTGCTCCAGCACGGACTCGAGCTCCTCGGCGCCCATGAACCCCTCCAGGGGGCTGTAGGCCCCGATCCCGATCTTCTCCGCGTCGTACAGCTGGTCGACGAACACCGGAGCCTTGGGGAGGTCCTTCAGCTCCGCTTCGCGGCGCGCCCGCTCGGCCGCCGAGGCCCGTCGATCGACGAGCCGGCCCCCGTGCGGAGGGGGGATCACGCGTCCTCCGCCACTCTGCTTCGGACGAACCGCGGAGCACCCTCCCGCCGGTCGTCGACGGAGCCGGGGGCGGTCACGTCGGCGGCGTGACCTTGCCGAGTATTTGTCGCTCGCGCCGTTCGGGAGGGCGGGCCGCCTCGACGTACCTCGGCCCAACGACCCTCGCCGGACCACCGCCTTGGACCCTTCCCACGCGGCGTGAGTCGGGGCCGCCGGGCGCTCCAGGGTCGCGCTCCGCGTTCCGGAGCTTGGACCGGCCGGAGCCAGGGACCGCTCGCGCCGTTCGGCGGCGTCATAACCCCAACCCGCCTCGGGTAGGACCCGAGTTCGGACGGCCATGACAGGGAGCAAGCGGGTCGGGGTCCTGGGGAGCGGCGACGTGGCGAAGCAGCTCGGTCGAGGGTTCGCTTCTCGCGGCTACGACGTGATGCTCGGGACGCGCGAGCCGAAGAAGCTCGAGGCCTGGCGACGCGAGGTCGGCGGCACGGTCTCCGTGGGGTCGTTCGCGGAGGCCGCCGCGCACGGGGAGCTCGTGGTGCTGGCGACGCACGGCGCCGCCACCGAGGCGGTCCTGGAGCTCGCGGGCCCGACCCGCTTCCGCGCGAAGGTCGTGATCGACGCGACCAATCCCCTGGACTTCTCCCGGGGCATGCCCCCCGGGCTGCTGTTCGGGCTGACGGACTCTCTCGGCGAGCGCGTTCAGCGCAAGCTGCCGGAGGCGACCGTCGTCAAGTGCTTCAACACCGTGGGCAGCCTCAAGATGGTCGACCCGAGGTTCTCGAGCGGCCCGGCCCGCATGTGGATCTGCGGGAACGACGCCGGGGCCAAGAAGGTGGTCGAGGGGATCCTGAAGGAGTTCGGCTGGGCGGGCGCGCTGGACGTCGGCGGCATCGACGGGGCCCGCTGGCTCGAGGCGATGGTGCCGCTGTGGCTGCGAGCGGGTCAAGCCCTCCAGACGTGGGAGCATGTCCTCCAGGTCGTTCGCTAGGCGGGTCGGGCTCCGCGACGGCGCGCCGCCGGCGTCGCGTGTCGGGGAGCGGGTCGGCCTCCGGAGCCGTAGGTGACCGGCTCGGCGATCCCCGGAGGCGCGGAGGCGGTGCCGTCGCGCCGGCCGAAGGGGGCGTCCGAGCTGCCGGATCCGGGGTTCTCCGTCGCCCACCTCGACCCGTCCGTGTCGCCGTCGGTCGATTTCTACCGCTATGCGGCCGGAAGCTGGCTCCGTAAGAACCCGGTGCCGGCCGACAAGAGCCGCTGGGGGGCGTTCGACGAGCTCCTGCAACGCAACTTCCACCTCCTCCACGAGTTGCTCGACGAAGCGGCCCGGTCCGCGGGCGACGCCGAGCCGACGCCGCGCCGACAGGTCGGGACCCTGTTCGCCTCGGCGATGGATACCGCGCAGCTCGAGCGGCTCGGCGTGGAGCCGATCCGGGGCGACCTGGCCCGGATCGAGGCCGTGCGCTCGACGACCGACCTCGTCGAGCTCGTCGCGGCGTTCCATCGCGAGGGGACCGACGGCCCGTTCGACACCTACGTCTATCCGGACCGACGCGCCAGCGACGTCTACGCCTTCTACCTCCACCAGGGGGGCCTGTCCCTCCCGGATCGGGAGTACTATCTGGACGACGCGTTCGCCGAGGTCCGTACGGCGTACCGCGCGCACCTGGAACGGAGCTTCCGGGCCGTCGGCGATGGTGCCGAGTCGGCGGCGAGGGCGGCCGACACGGTCCTGAGGATCGAGACCCGCCTCGCGACGGTGAGCCGATCCCGAACGGAGCTGCGGGACGAGGAGAAGAACTACCACAAGGTCCCCGTCCCCGAGCTCGCCGCGCGTCACCCCGGCATCCCCTGGACGTCGTACCTCGCCCTCCGTGAGGTCGCCCGGGTGCCTCACGTCATCGTCGCGCAGCCGGAGTTCTTCGTCGCGCTGGAGGGGTTGCTCGCGGAGGAGCCGCTCGCGGCGTGGAAGACGTACCTGCGGTGGCGGGTGATCGTCGAGGCCGCCCCGTTCCTCCACGCGGAGATGGAGGCCGCGGACTTCGACTTCTTCCACCGGACCCTGCTCGGCCAACAGGAGCCGGAGCCCCGCTGGAAGCGCTCGGCGCTCATCGTCGACGCCTGCCTCGGGGAGGCGCTCGGCCAGCTGTATGTCGAACGGGCGTTCTCGGCGGAGGCGAGGGCGAGGATGGCGCTGCTGATCGGCGATCTGAAGGCCGTCTTCGAGGACCGGCTGCGGTCCCGCGAGTGGATGTCGGAGGCGACGCGCGAGCGCGCGCTCGCGAAGTTCGCCCGGTTCACCGCGAAGATCGGCCATCCGGAGCGGTTCCGCGACTACGGATCGATCCGCCTCTCGCCCGTGGAGTACCTCGGCAACGTGCGACGGGCGCGGGCGTTCGAGGTCCACCGGCAGGTCGCCCGGGTCGGCCAGCCGGTCGACCGGACCGAGTGGGGGATGACCCCGCCGACGGTCAACGCCTACTTCAGTCCCGTCTTCAACGAGATCGTCTTCCCGGCGGGGATCCTCCAACCGCCGTTCTTCGACGTCCGACAGGACGACGCCGTGAACTACGGAGGGATCGGGGCGGTGATCGGCCACGAGATCACGCACGGCTACGACGACCAGGGTCGCAAGTACGACGCCTCGGGCAACCTCGCCGACTGGTGGACCGCCCAGGACGCCGAGGAGTTCGACCGGCGGGCGCAGGCCGTCGTCCGGCAGTACAACGGCTTCGAGCCGCTGCCCGGCGTCCACGTGAACGGCGAGCTCACGCTCGGCGAGAACCTCGCCGACCTCGGCGGTCTCGCCGTCGCCTTCGAAGCGCTCCAGCGGCGCCTCGCCGCCGACCCGGCGCGACGGCAGAACGTCGACGGGCTGTCACCGGAGCAGCGGTTCTTCGTCGCGTGGGCCCAGATCTGGCGTCAGAACCTCAGGGAGCCGGAGCTCCGCCGACGGATCGTCACGGACCCGCACGCCCCGGGTCCCTGCCGGGCGATGGGGGCGGCCGTTCACCTCGCCGCGTTCTTCGACGCGTTCCGCATCCCTGAGGGAAGCCCGATGTGGCGCGCCGGCTCCGAACGGGTCGCGATCTGGTAGCGGGGCCGGCCCCGGCCGCCGTGGTGACCGGACGATCTCGAGCCGGCCACCGCTCGCGCGTCGGACTCGCGCGAACTCCGCGATCGCGGGACCTCCCGGTCACATATTCCTGTGACTCCACGGGATTTCGTAGCTACCGGAAGTCGGCTCCTGCGGACCGGAGAACGGACCGGGGCCACCGCGTCAGCCCGCAGCGCGACCGGGATATGGAGCTGCGCTACCGTCAGAAAATCGACGTTTCCGGGCGCTCGATTCTAAGAGCCCCCCGGGCCCTTCTCCCATCATGCGAGCCGCGCGGCGGACCACGAACGAGCCGAAACCCTGGCGACCGATCCCGGACCCGCCCGGCCGTTTCTCGACCGGTGTTCCCGACTTCGACGGCCTGTTGGGAGGGGGATTCCGCCGAGGGAGCATGGCGCTGTTCACGCTGGACGAGAGCGTGGGGCTCGAGGACCTCGACCTGCTCCTGTTCCCGGCCTACCTCAACGGACTGTACCAGTCGCGGGGCATGGTCACCGTGCTCCCGTCCCGGGACTCCCCGCACGACTTCCGGGCCCGCCTGACCCGCTTCGTGACGCGACGCCGGTTCGACAGCCGGGTCCGGATCTTCGACTACGTCGGCGAGGATGAGGGGCTCGCGTACGTCGTGTCGATCGGCGATCCCGACGCCGACCCGCTCCGCCCTACCCGGGACCCGAAGGCCAAGAAGAAGGCCATCGAGAAGGCGGTCGCCGCGGAGAAGGCGGCCCAGGGAGGGCGAGGACGGCCGTTCATCGAGAGCGTGGCGTTCGAGGTGTTCGATACGCTCCTGGGCAGCGAGAACGCCCTGAAGACGCTCTACCACGGGATCAAGCGGACCCGGACGATGGGCAACTTTGGCGTCGGCCTGCTCGGCCCCGGGCTCGGCTGCGCGGCGGGGGTACGCCGCATGGCGGACACGGAGTTCGCCCTTCGGCGCGACGAGGTCGGGCTGGTGATCCGCGGGATCCGGCCGTCGTTCCCCAGCCACGTCGTCACGGCCGACCCGGTCGAGGGCGCCCCGGCCGCGACGTTCCTTCCTCGTCCCGCCGAGCAGGAGCCTCGGCCATGATGACCTCCGTTCCCACCGCGCCGGACCTCGCCGTCGTCCGACGCCACGTCGGCGCGGTGGGGGCGGCCAGGGTCTCCCCGAACGGCGAGGTGATCCGGGCGGAGCTTCCGCCGGGTGTCCACGCCGAGACGTTCTCGATCATGGCGGCGACGATGGTCGGCGCTTCCGCCACCGCCGCCTTGGAGCTCCATCGCGCCCCGCCCCGATGCGTGGTGTCCCAGAGCGCCGATGCGACGATCGTGGTCCTCCGCACGGGCCCCACCGAGCTGCTCGCGCTGGTGTTCGACACCCGGATCGACCTGGCCGCCGTGCTCGAGGCCGTAGAGCACCCGGCCGGGGCCGACGGGGCCGCCTGAACCGGGTTCCAACGCCACGCTCCACGGAGAGCCTATGGGGCCGAGGGACCTGGGGGGGCGGGGCGAAGACCGTCCTCGTGACGCCGACGGGGGTGCGAGCATCGGCGAGCCAGCTCCTTGGCCCGCGGCTCCGCCAACCGGTCCCTTGGCAAGGAGCCTCCGATGGCGGTCGTTAAGCCGGTGCTCCTCCGGAGCCTGAACCGCTCCCTACGGAACCTCTCCGGGCAGAAGTCGCCGGTCCTCGCCGGGCACAAGCTGCTCTACCGGTGCAACCTCGAGTGCAAGATGTGCCCGTTCTGGCGTCGGGAGGACGAAGAGCTGCTGAAGCTTCCGGACGAGATCCGGATCATGGAGGCGCTCGCGCGCGCCGGCGTCTCGTTCCTCGGCTTCGAGGGCGGGGAGCCCCTCCTCCGACGGGACGTGGCGGAGATCCTGCGCGAGGCCCATGCCCGATTCCACACGTCGCTCGTGACGAACGGCTGGCTGCTCGAGCACCGCCTCGCCGAGATCGCCCCCCACCTCGATCTGCTCTTCGTGTCGCTCGACGGGATCGGCGCCCGGCACGACGAGCTGCGGGGGATCCCGAGGTCGTTCGACCGCGCCGTCGCCGGGATCCGCGCCTCGCGGTCCGAGGTCCCGACGCTGATCAGCCACACGGTGACGAAGGACAACCTCGACCACGCCGAGAAGGTCGTCGAGCTCGCCGAGCAGCTCGACATCGGGCTGACGATCCAGGTCGCCTACGATTACACGACGGCGGACCCGATGTCCCCCGAGCGCGCGCGGCTGCGCCCCGTGATCGAGCGGCTGCGCGACCTGAGGCGGAGCGGCGCCCCGCTGATGGAGTCCGAGAGCTACTTCGACGCAATCCTGGGCTCCTGGTACGGCGGACGGCCCTGGCACTGCAAGCCCTGGCTGACGATCAACATCGATCCGTCCGGACGGATCGTGCTCCCCTGCTACGTGCTGCAGGAGTACCACGGCGACGTGCCGGTCTGGGAGGTCGACATCCGCCGGCTCTGGAACTCCTTCGACTGGGCCCCGTACGAGGCGTGCAACAAGTGCGCGCTCGCCTGCTACCTCGAGCCGTCGCTCTTCCGCTGGACCGACTTCGCCAGCCTGCGCGAGCGGGTCATCGAAGGGGGGTTCAACTACCTCAAGCGCACCCCGAAGACGACCCTTCGGGCCAGCGCTCCCGCGAACCTGATCCAGATCGAGGCGGCCACGCCGTAGCGGCCCCGGCCTTAAGTGAGCGGAGGAGGTGCGACGGCCCGTGACCGGGCGAAGCGAAGCCCCGAAGCCGACGTCGGGGTCCGCCCGGGGGCTCACCGCCGAGGAGCGCGCCGCCCTGCGGGCCGCCGTGCGCGAGCGGAAGGACCGCGAGCTCCGGGTCGACGGCGAGCACCAGGTCCGCGAGGCGATCGCCGCGATGAACCCCTCCGATCGCGCCTTGGCCCAGCGGGTCGATGCGATCGTGAGGGCCAATGCCCCGTCGCTCACCCCGAGGACCTGGTACGGGATGCCGGCCTACGCCAAGGACGATCAGGTGCTCTGCTACTTCCGTCCCGCCGAGAAGTTCAAGACGCGCTACGCGACGTTCGGCTTCAGCGATGCAGCGAACCTCGACGACGGCCCCCTGTGGCCGACCGACTTCGCCGTCCGGGAGCTGACGCCCGCGGCCGAGGCAAAGATCACGGCCCTCGTGAAGAGGGCGGTAGGCTAGGGCTTTCCCCGGGAACGGCGCCCGCGGTGGCACCGCGTCGGTCGTGGGGCGCGCCGGCGCGGAACCCCGGGGCGAAGGGGTCTAGGGAAGAGCCCGAGCCTCGAGCTGACCGGGAACGACGCGGATCACGCCGAACGACGATCCGGAGATCGTGGAGGGGAAGCGCAGCTTCCGGATCGCCCTACTTCGTCGGGGTCGGGGGCGATCGGAGGACGAACTCGTTGCCGTCCGGGTCGGCGATCACGGCCATCATCGCGGAGAACCCGGGCGGCCGGATCTCGTGCGGGGGATCGGTGACCGTCCCCCCTCGTCGCGCGATCTCCGCGCAGGCGGAGGCGGGATCGTGATGGGAGAAGACGACCCCCGAGACCGTTCCCGGCTCCCGTCCCCCCTCCGCCGGGTCGTAGACGTGCATCCTGAGGGTCGCGGTCGCGCCGGGGATCGCGAAAACGGCCCGGCCGACCGACCCATCGAACTGGAGCTCCTTGAGGCCCAGGACCTCGCCGTAGAACTTCCGCGCCTGGCGAATCTCTCGAACGTGCACCGTCACCGCTTCTAGCCCTTCGATGGTCGCGACCATGCGTTCGCCCCTACCGTCCCGCGCCCATTAGGCTCCCGGGCGGTGGAGAATCCCCGCGGGACGCGGAGCTGGATCCTAGTCGCGACATCCGAGACGCTTGACGAGGTGGCGTCTCCCGGCTGGCGAGGCTGATGTGGCGGTCGCGCTCCGCTGATTCGGGTGTCGAACGCTG
>JASIDM010000060.1 GCA_030044695.1 Thermoplasmata archaeon | reverse complement strand
CGCGCGCAGCGTGATCATCTTGCTCGGGCGACCGACGTCCTCGAACCGGAGCTCCGCCGGACGGCGCGTCGGGTGGTCCGCGTACCATCGAGCCATCGTCCCGCTGACGTCCGGGTGGACGGCGTCCAGGTTCCATCGCCCGTCCGGACGCCGTCGCCGGCGCAGGAGATCGAGCGCGTAGCGAAGTCGGGGGTCCCGCCCGTAGCCGAGCTCGGTGAGGACGTCCAGCCCTACCAGGAGGTCGTAGTAGTAGTGCACCGGCCAATGGAACCGGTACCACGGCGGATACCGGGCTCCCTGGCGATGCAGCTCCCGCTCGAGATAGAACTCGGCGGCGCGCTCCACGCAGGCCGCCATGGCCCCGCTCCACTTCGCGCGCGGGTACGCGGCCAAGGCGCTCAGCCCCTCCCAGGCGTCCAGAGAACGGCTAGGCGACGGGCCGTCACCGAAGTGCCAGCAGCTCCACCCTCCGCGGACGGAGGCCGTGCCGACGAGCCACTCGAGCGTCCTGCGGACCCGAGGGTCGTCGCCGTAGCCGAACCGGATCAGCGCGCGGGCCATGTTGGCGGTGTAGCAGTGATGGCCGTTGCCCTTCGAGTTCCCGCCCACGCCGCCGCCCCGCAGCGGGGACCGGGCCATCCAGAGCTCGCACGAATCGCGGACCGCGGGGATCGACCGGCTCGCCCCGAGCTCCGCGAGGGCGAGGAGCTGCCAGTTCGTCGACCGGTACTTCGGTTCGTACAGGCTCGACCCGTCGACCCACCAGCCCTCGGGGGCACGTCGGTCCAGGATCTCGGCGACCCAACCGGAGCGGGGCATCGTCCGCACCGCCGCGCGGACCTCCGGGTCGTCCTCGCGATGGCCCATGAGGCGGGTCAGCGTAAGGTAGCGGATCGACGGCTGGTCGGGCTGCAACAGCCAGTCGAGGACCTTCGTCGTCGGCACGGGTACCGGAACGCCTGCCGACCATGAGCGCTCTGCGCCGCGGCCGGCGAGCGGACCCGAGCCAGCCCGGGGGGAGGCGACCGTCGTCGTCCGAGGTCTATCGAGAGGAGCGTGCCGCGAGGGCCTTCACCTCGGTGTGGCGGAAACACCGGACCAGGTGGTCGTTCACCATGCCCACGGCCTGCATGTGGGCGTAGATGATCGTCGTGCCGACGAACCCGAAGCCCCGTTGCCGGAGGTCCCGGCTGAAGGTGTCCGACTGCGGGGTGGATGCCGGGACCTCTTCGGGTCGCCGCCAGCGGTTCTGGCGGGGCGCCCCGCCGACGAACCCCCAGCAGTACGCGTCGAAGCTGCCGAACTCTCGCTGGACCCGGCGGAACGCCTGCGCGTTGCGGACCGCCGCCTCGATCTTCCGTCGATTGCGGACGATCGTCGGCTCCCGGGTCAATCGGGCGACTCGGGCCGCGTCGTAGCGCGCGACGCGCTCCGGGTCGAAGCCGCTGAACGCCCGTTCGTACCCCTCGCGCTTCTTCAGCACGATGGCCCAGCTGAGCCCGGCCTGAGCCGACTCCAAGGTGAGGAACTCGAAGTGCCGGCGGTCGTCGTGGGTCGGAACCCCCCACTCCCGATCGTGGTAGGCGCGCAGGCGCGGATCGTCGCCGCCGCCCCACGGGCAGCGCGCCGGGCGCGGCTCGGGCGTCCCGCCGCCCCGAGCTTTCGCGTTCGACTCCCCCAAGCGTACCTCGCGGGGCCTTAGGTCGAGCTGGGCTGGGGGAGCGCGAGCGATCGACCGTCGATCTCGACGGTGGCCCCTGCCACGATCCCCCACCCGAAGAACGGCGAGCGGTTCTTGCCCCCCAACTGGCCGTTGCCACCGACCGAGACGAGCACTGCTCCGGCTTCGATGTCCTCGAGCTGGGGGGTGTCGTGCAGGGCGGGGTTCAGCCCGATCGAGAGAAGGCCGGGCTGATCGCGCCCACGTCCACCCTTGGCGTACGGCCCGTCGAACCGCTCGCCGCCGCTCCCGAAGCGGGCGCTCGCAAGGCGACCGCCGGAGAACTCGAACGTCGCGCTCCGGGCCGCCCCGTCGTCGTAGTAGCAGGTCCGATTGGCGACCAGCGTGCCGTCCGCTACGGTCTCGTCGAGGGCGACGCGGACGAGGCCGGAGGGGACGGTCGCGAGCAGGTCGAACGGACGCTTCGGATCGTCGGTCCGTGGCCGACCGTCGAGCACACGTGGAGAATGTCCCGCCAGCCCGACGGTGAGGTCGGTGCCGTTCGGATGGCGGATCCGCACGCGGCGGCCCCGCCGCAACGCCGCAGCGATCGGCGCCGCCCGACGACCGAGCTCGGCCGGGTCGACGAGGCTCCCCGCCACGAGCTGGTCGGTCCAGACCTCCAGAGGGACGCCGTACGCCTCCGCGAGCGAAGGGTACGGTCGACCGAGCTCCAAGCGGGCGCCCCGCAGACCGGTCTTGCGGGCGGAGGCGTACCAGGCATCGTTGAACCCGACCAGCGACTCCTGTTGGGCCGGCGGCAGCCGGTTCAGCCGCATGCGGTCGCCGGGCCCCCACATATGCAGGTAGACGTCCGTCTTGCCCAGCGCGGCGAACTCGTGGGCGGCCGCGGTCCCCAGGAGCTTCGCCCCGCCGGAGTCCACGACGTCCCAGTACGCTTCCTCGTCCTCGTAGAGGATCACGGGCAGCGCGCGCTTGCGGCGAGCCTCGCGTGCCAGCGCTACGGCCCAGGGAAGGGTATGCGGCCAGGCCTCGATCGTCACGCGCTCGCCGGCCCGGAGCCGGAGGTTCCGTTGCAGGATCGATCGGGCGACGCGCGTGGCCGTCTCCTCGGAAGGGATCGGGTCGGTCATGGTCCTGTCAATCTCCGGTCGTACATAGCCGCCGAAGGTCGCCCCCGGCAACGGCTCCGCCGTGAGCCCGTTCCGCGGAGTCCGTGCCCCCCTCGCCGACAGGTCGGCCTCGCTCGGAGGACCCTCGAGCCCGCCTCGGGTCGGCCTTACCGAGAAGGTCAACTAGCCAGGGTCGCTAGGCGCCTGGGGTCGCCCATGAAGTGCGAAGGGTGCGGAGCCGACATGCCGGAGGGAACTCACGCCTGCCCGAAGTGCGGCCGGGCCACCAGCTTCGGACAGCGAGCGGGAGCCGAGACCGCGCATGTCGCCGAGAAGACCGGTGAGGTGGCGGGCAAGGTCGGCCACGGTATCGTCGGTGGCGTCAAGGGGCTAGCCTCCGGCGTGAAGAAGGGGTTCAAGGGCGAGGAAGAGAAGAAGACCTGAGCCGAGACCGCCCGGCCCGGAGCGAAGGGGAGTCCCGAGGTCGCTCGGGGCCCCGGCCACCGGGCCGCCGGGGGACGCTCGGCTAGCTCGGCGTGCGGTAGACCGCGAGGTCCCTCCGCCAGCCCTGCCGAAGGAACTCCGGCTGGAAACCCAGCTCGCCGAGGGTACGACGGACGTCGGCCCTGCGGAAGATCTCGGAGTACACGAGCCGGCCGCCCGGCCGGAGCACGCGCCGAACCTCCGCCAGGGCCTTGGGTCGGCGGAGATACTCGGCATGGCGCTCCTCGACGTGGTGCAACATCATCATGGCGAAGACCGCGTCGAACGTCCCCGCGGCGTAGGGAAGCTCGCTCGCGTCGACCTGCGCGAGCTGGATCGACGGCGGCAGAGCGCCCCAACGGGCTGCGAGTTGCCGACGGGCCGCCTCGATCTCCAGCGGGTCGAAGTCCGTGCCCACCAGCCTTGCCGGCCGGTACCTCTC
>JASIDM010000059.1 GCA_030044695.1 Thermoplasmata archaeon | reverse complement strand
TTCTCCTCGCAGAGCATCGGGATGTGGACCAGGATCTCGACGGGGTCGACGTCCTCGGCCATGACGACCAGCTTCGCCTCGGCCCGCTCGCTCGACTTCGTGACCTCGTTGGTCCCGACGCGGACCTTGCCGGTCTCGCTCGCCACCTGGACGAGCTGGAGCGCCTTCTCGGCGAGGTCGTCGGGGGTCTCGAACCGGACGTAGATCGGTCGCGCCATGGTTCCTCGCGTCAGCGGAACCCCGTTGGGGTCCTCGGCTCACGGGTGGGGTCCCTCGGAAGGCCCGAGCTACTTAACGGTGCCGGCGCCCCCGCTGGCGAGGGGGGGCGAGGGGCCTCCGGGGGCCCGGAAGCTCTCGGGGGAGCGCTCGGGATGCGCGGCGAAGTAGCGGCGGGCCGGCGCCATCAGCCGGTCGAGCGCCGCGGCGACGGCCCCCTTGAGGTCCTGCGGATGGAGCTCGCCGGCGCCCCAGGCCTCTTCGAAGCGCGCGAGCTCGTCGAACGCGACGGGCCCGCCGTGCCGGGGCGCCCGCTCGACGACGAGCCGGCCCTCCCAGGGGAAGACGATGTACCGGGCGATCTCGAAGACCGGATTGCCCTCGGCCTGGCGCGCGGGGCAGAACGCGCCGGCGAGCCGCGCGGCGATCGCGTCGGCGTCGGCGGGGATGGGGATCGCCGACGCGGCGTCGGACTTCGACATCTTCCCCTCGACGAGACCCTCCACCGGATCCATCCGGGCCCCGCCCCGCAGCGAGCTCAGCATCGGCGTGTGGATGGCGGCGGGCACCGGCCAGCCGTAGCGGTGGGCGACCTCCCTTGCGAGGACGTGGGCGCGGCGCTGGTCCATCCCTCCGTAGGCGAGCTCGACGGGGAGCTCGAAGATGTCGGCCGCCTGCATCGACGGGTACAGCAGCTTGGCCGTGTCCAGGTTCGGCTCGTCCTCCCCGCGGCCCATGATCGACATCGCGCGCCGGGCCCGGGCGAGCGAGGTCGCCTTCGCCACCCGGACGACCCGGGCCCAGTACTCCGACGAGCCGGTGAGCTCGCGGGCCCAGCGGTACCGCACCCCGGGCAGGTCCGCGCCGAGGGCCTCGAACGTCGCCCGCATGTACTCCCCCGCGGCCCGGATCCGGTCGAGGTCCCCCCCGAGCTTCTCGTTGATCCAGGCGTGCCAGTCCGCGAGGAAGACCGTGACGTCACAGCCGGCGCGCGCGAGGTCGGCGATCTTCCGCGCCGTGATCAGGTGCGCCACGGTGAGCGCGCCGCTCGGTTCGAAGCCGATGTACGCCCGGGGGCGCTCGGTCCGCGCCACGAGGTCGCGGAGCTCGTCCGCCGTCAGCAGCTCCGAGGTCCCCCGGACGATCAGCTCCAGCCGCGCTTCGCGGTCCACGCTCCGCGAGGGAGCGCGGTATAAAGGCGGCAACGACCGCCCGGCTCTCGCGGCTCGGCGGCGTCTCCCTCTGAGGGACGTATTAAGTGCCCCTGCCGCGCTAGTGAGGTTCCCAAGCTCATGGAAGGGACCGCCGACGGCGCGGCGTCGATCACCGCCGCCGCCCCGTCCCGCGCGAGCGAGCTGGCCCGCGCCCTCGGGGTGACCGCCGAGGGAGCGCGCCGGCTCGTCGACGCCGGCTACGATAGCCCCGAGGCGGTCCGCGCCCTCTCCGCCGAGGAGCTCGCCCAGCTGGGGCTCTCCCCGGCCGACCGTGGGGCCGTCGCCCGAGCGGGAGCGGCCCCGGCCGGCGGGCCACCCGTCGACACGGAGCAGATCGTGGAGCGCTGGGTCGGCACGGTCGCCAAGTCCGAGCGGGCGCGCCGACCGAAGGTCACGCCGAGCGGCAAGGCCTCCGCGGACGTCCTACGTCGCTGGGTCGACGGGGACGACCACGTGATGGAGGAGTGGATCCGCTCGTCCGAGACCGTGCCCTCCGCGCCCGCGCCGGCCCCGTCCGTCGGGGGCCCGACCGAGCCGGGGGCCCCGCCGTCCGTCCTCGAGCGGGAGGAGACGGTCGTCCGGTGGCTGACCGGGCTCCTGGACCGCGTCAAGAGCGAGCAGTTCGACCCGGGATCGATGATCCAGGAGGTCCAGGAGCTCCAGCGGCAGCTGTTCGACGAGCGAACGAAGCGCAAGCAGCTCGAGGACCAGGTCGAGCACGTGAAGCGGGGCTCGATCGCCGTGATCAAGTACGTCCGATCGCGCGAGGCGAAGGAGCGGGAGAGCGCCCTCCGGGCCCAGGAGGAGGAGCTCGCCCGGCTCAAGGAACGCCTTCAGATCCTGGAGACCGGCGGCCCGCTGCCCGCTCCGGCGACGGCCGACGCGCCGGCCCCGGCCGGACCCCCGACGGCCGCCGTCGCACCGGAGCTCGAGCGTCGGCTGCGCGAGGAGTTCGCCGGCCGGGAGCAGCAGTACATCGAGCGGGAGACCGAACTGCGGCGTCGCGTCGTCCAACTCGAGGGGGACGCCCGACGTCTGACGTCCGAGGCCCAGCAGGCCGAGGCCCGGGACCAGGCCGCCGGGACCGGCCCCGCCACGATCAACGCGGACGTCGCCCGTCGCCTGGAGGAGGCGACCCAGCGCGAGCGGGACCTGGTGGGGCGCGAGAACGAGCTCCGCACGAAGTTCGAGGAGATCCGCCTCGCCGCGGAGGATCTGGAGCGCCGGCGCGCGCCGATCGAGTTCAAGGAGCGCGAGCTCGCCTCCTACGACGGCCAGCTCGAGAGCCGCCGCCGGGCCCTCGACCTGGAGGCCCAGCGCCTCGAGCAGACCCGCCGGGAGCTCGGCGTCGGCAGCGTGACCGCTCCGAACGAGGGGGACCTGCTGGAGGCGCGCCGGCTGGAGCTGGCGAAGAAGGAGGACGAGCTGAAGGGCCGCGAGTCCCTGCTCGCCGAGCGGGTCCGCGACCTCGAGCGGCTCTCCAACGCCGCGGTCGTGGCGGAGGCCGACCAGCTCCACGCCGCGAGCGTGGCGGACGCCTCCGTGGCGCGGGTCCGTAGCGGGGTCCGCCGGCTCGACGACCTGCTGTTCGGAGGCTACCCCTCCGGGACGCAGCTGCTCGTCAACGGCCCCGCCCACTCCGGGAAGGACGTGCTCGCCCGGCTCTTCTCCGCGGAGGGGCTCCGCCAGGGGATCCCGTCGATCTGGATCGTTACGGACAAGACCTACGGCCAGGTGCGCGACGATCTCGCCCAGCTGTTCCCGGGGACCGCCGACGCCGAGCGCAAGGGGCTCCTGCGGTTCGTCGACATGTACTCGCTGTCGGTCGGCGCGACGGGCTCGGCCCCGGGCGTCCGGTTCCTCTCCTCGACCGACCGGGGGGTCCTCGACCAGCTCGCCAAGTCCGTCGACGGCTACGCCGAGCAGCTCAAGGAGCAGTTCCGGACGTACCGGCTGATCTTCGAATCGGTCTCGACCGTCACGGCGTACCTCGACGCGGCCGCGACGTTCCGGTTCCTCCAGCCCCTGGTGGGCCGTCGGAAGCTGGACGGGGCCGTCGGCTACTACGAGCTGGAGAGCGGCATGCACTCGGAGGCCGACCTCGAGACCCTCGAGCACATGGTCGACGGCTCGATCAACCTCAAGCTCGAGCAGATGAAGACGTTCCTCGCGGTACGCGGCCTCGGCGAGGCCCAGGCGCGGAGCTGGATCGGCTACACGTTCACCAAGCGCGCGTTCAACCTCGGCTCGTTCAGCCTCGAGCACATCCGCTAGGCCGCGCCCGGAGCGGGTCGCCGGGGCCCGGGGCTCCGCCGCCGGGAACGGCGGAGCATAGGGCTATGTAGGACGCCGTGGTCCAAGGCCCTGCTAGGCTAGACCGGGGGGTTGGGCGTCCCCTTACACACCGAAACCGTCCTTAGCGGGGGTGACAGGCAGGAGCGACGTTCGGAGGGGTCGCGCGTCCCGCGTGGCTCCGTAGACGCTCTGTTCCGTCGGGCCGCGGGTCCCGCGACGGGCGCTCGGAGGAGCGCCCTAGCGGGTAACCATCACGGGCACCGGGTCAGGTCCTGACGGGAGCAGCCTTACCGTGACCCGTCGACGCTGGCGGGGTGACGGGGCCGAGGGGCGCGCGGGGTCTCCGTGCGGTCCATCCGGGCGACAATCCTGCCGGCCTAGCACCCGCCCGAGAGACCGGCCTGTCCGGCCTCGGGCTTATCTGTCGAACTCGGCCTGCTCACGGTCGGTGCACACCTACATCGACCTCTACTTCGCCCCGGAGAGCATCTCCCCGCTCGACCTCGCCGAGCGGATCCGCGAGCGCGCGGGGCTCAAGTTCATCATCGGCGCCCACGACCTCGCCTTCGAGTGGAGGACGGTGGAGGAGTTCCGCGAGACGCTCGCCCGGGTCCACGACTGCCTGAAGGGCACCGGGGTCCTGTACCGTGTCGAGACGGTCCGGGACGAGCCGACGTTCGTCGAGCCGGTGCCGTGGCCACCCCCGCTCCGATCGGGGGAGCCGACCACCCATCCGGGGTACGACCGGCCGGGTTAGCTCCGGCCCGATCGGCGCTCCCCCACCCCCCCGTTGCGGGTGGAACTCGCGGGCGCCAGCGTCCAGCCCGCCACGGCCGGGTCGATGGCCTCGGCCTCCAACCGCTGGCGGCGCTCCTGGGGGATCTCCCGCTTCTCGCCTCGACCGTAGTCGTAGGTGACGATCACGGTCCGGCCTAGGGCGGTCCGGGTCCCCGTGATGGCGTCCCGGAACCGGTAGAGCAGGACGAAGCTGGTCCGGCCCAGCGGACGGGCCGGCACGGCCTCGCCGACGAGGGTCTGTCCGTACGCCACGGGCGCGAGGTAGCGGCAGGCCGCCTCCGCGACGATGATGTCGAGGCTAGCGGGATCGCGGGTCTCCAGCAGGCCGAGGTAGTACTCGCACCGCAGCGTCTCCATCATCGGAAAGTACGCGGCGTGGTTGAGGTGCCGCAGCACGTCCAGGTCGTGGTAGGCGACGTCGAACCGTCGCCGGACCGGCCACGGGGTCTCCGGGCCCGGCTCGGCGGCCATCGCCTCGGGAGCGTCGCGCT
>JASIDM010000058.1 GCA_030044695.1 Thermoplasmata archaeon | reverse complement strand
CAAGCGCCGACGTCGTGCCGCTGGAGTCGCCCGTGGGCCCGGCACGCGCCAGCGCGACCAGGCCGGCGTACACGACCGCCAGGCCGATCGCGTAGAGCAGGGCGAGCCGCACGACCCGCTGCGAGGCGTCGCGGTTCGGCCGGACCACGAGCAGCTCGCCATCCTCCGGCTCGGTGAGCCTCGGAAGCACCAAGGGCGAGACTTCCGGCGTCGGCGCCGGGCTCCGCGTCAGCCGGATCGCGCGTGCGGGAGGCTCCCCGGCGACCGCCACGGCAGGAAATCGGCGGTCGGAGGGGATAAGCGTACGCGCCGAGATCCGGTCGGGAGGGGGCGGGGCCCGTCCTCGCCGAGCACCTCTGCGCGGGAACGCCGCTCAGGCCTCGAGCTGCGGGTCGAGGCTCGCGGGGGCCCCCGCGCTCGCCGGCCGGGGCAGCGGCGTGGAGAGATCGACGTTCGGGACCTTGCGGGCGATCTCCTTCGCCATCGCCGAGCAGCTGGACGCCGGCACGGGGCGCGACGTGTAGCCGGGCAGGGCGAGGTCGTAGGTGACGACCTTCTTCTCGGCGATCGTCTCCCAGACGGCCCGGAAGACCCGGTCGGCGGCCTCCCGCTCGCCGAGGTGCCGCAGGAGCATCTCCAGGCAGAGGATCTCGGCGACGGGGTCGGCCCGGTCCTGGCCGGCGTACTTCGGCGCCGAGCCGTGGACCGGCTCGAACGCGGCGATCGTCTCGCCGAACAGCGCGCCGGGGGCGACGCCGAGCCCGCCGGCGAGCCCGGCGCAGAGGTCGGAGAGGATGTCGCCGAAGAGGTTCGTCGTCACGATGACGTCGTACTCGCTCGGCTTCTTGGCGAGCTGCATGCACATGTTGTCGATCAGGCGCTCGTCGGCCGTGATGTCGGGGTACGCCGAGGCGATCTCGCGGAACGCCGTCTGGAACAGCGCGCCGGTGGTCTTCATGATGTTCGCCTTGTGGACCGCCGTCACCCGGCGCCGGTGGTCCTTGCGGGCGAGCTCGAAGGCGAAGCGGATGATCCGGTCGCACGCCCGGCGGGTGACGACCGCGACGGTCTCCGCGGCGGAGTGCTCGCGGTCGACCCAGTGCTCGACACCGGAGTAGAGCCCCTCGGTCGCCTCGCGGACGACGATCAGGTCGGTCTCGGGGAACCGGGTCCCCTCGCCGGCGATCGCCCGCGCCGGACGTACGGAGGCGAAGAGGTCCAGCTGCTGGCGCAGCGCGACGTTCACGGAACGGAAGCCACCGCCGATCGGGGTGGTGATCGGCCCCTTCAGGCACAGGCGGTTGCGGCGGATCGACTCCAGGACCGACTCCGGCAACGGCGTCCCGTGGGCACGGATCGCCGGCTCGCCGGCCTCGACGACCTCCCAGCTGATCCCGGCCCCGGTCGCGTCGGCGACGACCTGGGCGGCGCGGGTCACTTCCGGCCCGATCCCGTCCCCCGGGATCAGGGACACCCGGTAGCCCATCGGAGCACGTCCTCGGCGGCCGAACCGCTCCGGCTCTTAAGGGCGAGGTGAGCCGGGCGCCGGAGCGGCCCCCGGTCGGCCGATCCGGGGCAGGAGGACCCGGAGGACGCGGTCGCGGACGGCGTTGGCGTCCCGCACGTCGCTCCAGAGCACGACCACGGCGTCCCACGTCGTCGCGGCGAGGTCCGCGACCTCGAGCCGGGGCGGGGCCGCCCCCGGGAACGGGGCCGGGAACTCCCGGGCGATCGCCGGCAACGACCCCTCGACGTCGGCGAGCGGGGTCGTCGTCGGGAGCGTCAGGCGCACCCGGTGGAGCGAGCTGCCGCCGGTGAGCAGGACCATCGCCTGGATGACGATCCCGTTGGGGATCCGCGCCGACGGGCCGTGGTCGAGCGCGACGACGGTGTAGGTGAGCCCCACGTCCTCCACGGTCCCGGTGTACGTCGGCGCGATCGTTTCGTGCGGGTACGTCGAGCCGAGCAGGCTGTACTGGGCGCTGACGAGGCCGATCCGGTCCCCGGGCCGGAACGGGTCGGCGAAGACGATCAGGATCCCGGCGAAGACGTTGGAGAGGACCGTCTGGGAGGCGAGCCCGAGCACGATCCCCGTGAACCCCGCACCGAGGAGGATCGACTCGACGGAGACCCCGGCCAAGCGGATGAGCGCGAACGCCGCGGCCGTGGCGACCAGCAGGTTCAGGAAGAGGCGGACCGCGTGCCCTCGGGGGGACAGCCCCCGATGCCGCAGCATGGCGTTCGTCGCGTTGGTGACGGCGCGGGCGATCAGGTAGGCGACCAGCACGATCGCGCCGGCTTCGAGCAGCAGGACCTCCGGCGTGGTGAACCCGACGAGGAGCCGGGCGTTCACCACGCCGAAGACGACGTAGAGCGCGACCGACAGCGCGGCCGCCAGGAGGAGGTCCCGGGCGAGGACGCCCATCGGACGCTCGGGGGGTCGCGCCGCCATCGGCGCCCGCAGCGCGACCGGGTCAAGGCAGTTTCCGCTCGCGGTCCACGTCACCAACAGGATTCTTATACGTCGCAGATAGTTGGCCACCGATGTTCCCCGTCACCAACCCCGAGGTCCTCTCGAACGACTGGCTCTCTCCGTCGCCGATCGCCCGCGAGCGCGAGGTCCAGGAGGTCGTCCGTCGCCTGGACGCCCCGACCCCCGCGGCGCCCCCGCCGTGGATCGTCGCCGTGGCCGGTCCGCCGGGTTCGGGGAGCTCGACCGTCGCGCGACGGGCGGCGAGGGTGGTCGTGGAGCTCCTACGTCGGGCCGGCCCCGGGCCGGCTCCGCGACTGCTCCACGTCCGCGTCGCCGGCCTCAAGGGACCGCACGGCGTCGCCTCGGCCCTGCTGCGCCGCCTCGACGAGGGGTTCGACGGGCGGGGATTCCCCGTCGCGGAGATCCTCGCCGGCCTCCTACGTCGTCTGCGCCGGGAGCAGCGCCCGTTCGTCGTGGTCCTGGACGACGTCGTCGTCGGCGGACCCGACCTCGCCCCGGTGCTGAACGCCCTGGTCACGCCGGACCGGTTCCTTCCCGAGGGGGACCACGGGCTCCCACCCTGGTGGACCGTCGTCGCGGGCTCGGCCGAAGGGCTCCAGGCCGCCCTCCGAGGGCTCCGCGACCGACCGAGCGTCGGCCCGTTCCTCGAGCTCCGCGGCTACCCAACGCCCGTCCTGGAGGCGATCGTGCGGGACCGATCGCTCCGGGCGCTCGGCCGTCCCGCGCCGTCGTCGACGATCGCCCGCTGCGTCCTCGGGGCGGTCGAGGACGGCGGCGGGGCCCGGCACGCCGTCGACCTGTTGCGGCGGGAGCTCCTCGGGGGCACGGCGTACGCCCCGGGGTTCCTGCCCCGCGATGGCAGCTCCGCGATCCGCCTCGAGCGTTGGCTCCTCGCGGCGATCGACCAGGTGAGCCGGGGCACGGCCGCCCAAGTCGGACGGCTGCGGCAGGTCGAGGCCGACCTCGCGCAGCGGGAGGGCGCGGAGCCGCTGCCGACGACCACCTTCTGGCGACGGATCGTCCGGCTCGAGCAGGCCGGCTACGTCCGCCGGGAGATCCGCACCGGCGGCTCGGGCGGGACCCGATCGCTCCTGAAGATCCTCACGCCGATCCCCGAGTGGGTCATCGATCCGTCCGGTCCGCGTACTCGTCGAGGCTCCGAGCGCCCCGGCGGGAGCTTGGGGCCGGCGGCACCTCCGGGGCTGCTGCCGGCCCCCGACGGGCCGCCGGTCCCGGCCGGTTGAGCTGGGCGACGACCATCTCGGCGAGCCGCGGGGACCGCAGCGCGAGCTCGATCCGGGACAGCGGGGCCTGCCGGAGCGCCTCGCGGTCCCGCAGCCCGGCCCGGAACAGGAGGCGCCCGCGGACCCGGCCGATCCCGCGGAGCCGGACGAGGTCGAGCAGCTCCTCCTTCACGCCGTAGCGGATCCGCAGCGCGAGGTCGTCCAGCGGGCGGGAGAGCCGGCGCTGGAACGCGACGGCGAGCCGGCCCGCGCCGAACAGGAGCCACTCCGCGTCCTCGACCTTGGTCCGGAGGTCGCCGGCGCCGATGCCGAACCGCTCCGTGACCTCGACGATCGGCGTCTCGTCCAGCCACGCCTCCAGCACGGTGGCGGTCTTCAGCGTCGCCAGGAACCCCTCGAGGTCCATCTCGAGCGGGGGCTCCTCGGGCCGGACGAGGAGCTCCTCGGCCTCGTCGGAGTAGCGCGCCAGGAGGTCCGCCTCCTCCCCCCGCCGGACGAACAGCGACGGGAGGTCCGGGGCGGCGCAGACGGCGGCGAGGAGCGGGAACGTCCCGACGCCCAGCGGCGCCCGATCGAGCGCCCCCCGCAGGACGATCGCGCTCAGCGGATCGAGGTACAGCTCGCTGGTGAGCTGGCCGAAGCGGCTCGCCCGCAGCTCGTCGCCCCGCTCCAGGAGCTCGTGGCGCTGGAGGAAGGCGCGAACGCGGCCGATTCGTCGGTGGAGCTCGTCCAGCGGCAGGGTCCGCCCGTAGAACGTCGCGGCGAAGAACGCGCGGAGCTCGTCGTCGGTGCGCACCGCGCGGCTCGCCACGAGGGCGAGCAGGTGCATCCGCAGGGCGGGGTCGCTCGCGAGCCGGCTCTCGATCGCTTCGGGCGCGGCCGCGAGGTACGACTCCAGGAAGCGGTCCTCCTCGTCGGGGGTCCGCGCGACGAGGACCGCCTCGCCGACGGGGTCGAAGCGCGGGCGCCCGGCGCGCCCGAGCATCTGGCGGACCTCGGTCACCGGGATCGGGGCCTGGGCGCCGACGTGGTCGTCGTAGCGCGTGGTGTCGCGGACGACGACCCGCCGCGCCGGGAGGTTGATGCCGGCCGCCAGGGTCGGCGTCGCGACCAGCGCCTTCAGCGCCCGCGAGCGGAACCCCCGCTCGACGAGGCGGCGCTCGGGGTTGGTGAGGGAGGCGTTGTGGTAGGCGACGCCGTGGGGGAGGAGGGCGGAGAGCCGGCGGGTCCCCTCGGTCTCCTCCTCGCCGAGGTCGCCGAGCTCCTCCGCGAGGGCCTTCGCCCGGGCGCGCTCCTCGCTGGCGAGCCGCCGCCCGACGGTCGCCGTGAGCCCGCGGGCCAGCTGCTCGCTCGCCCGCCGGCTGTTGACGAAGACGAGCACCTGGCCCCCGTCCTCGAGCGCGGTCCGCACGAGCCGGGGGACCGCCTCGTCCGGCGGGGGGACCTCGCGGCTGGAGAGGTCCGTGAAGAGGATCCGGCCGGCTCGGTAGACGCCGAGCCGCAGCGGGACCGGGCGGAACTCGCTCGCGACGTGGCCGGCGCCGAGCCAGGCGGCGACCTCCTCGGAGTTGCCGACGGTCGCCGAGAGGGCGACGACCTGGAGCGACGGGTAGGAGCGGCGCAGCCGGGTGAGGGTCACCTCGAGCGTCGGGCCCCGCTCGAGGTCGCGCATGAGGTGGACCTCGTCCACGACGACGACGCCGAGCCGGTCGAGCCAGGGGCTCCCCCGGCGCAGGAGCGCGTCGGCCTTCTCGCTCGTGGCGACGAGGACGTCGAGCTTGTCGAGCCGCTCCGCGGGGAGGTCGAAGTCGCCGATGGAGATGCCGACCTTGAGGCCGAGCTCGGCGAACTTCTCGAGGTCCTCGGCCTTCTCGTGGGCCAGCGCCCGCAGCGGCACGAGGTAGAGGCCGGTCCGTCCCTGACGGGCGGCCCGCAGGAGCGCGAGGTAGGCGACGAGCGACTTGCCGCTCGCCGTCGGGCAGGCGAGGAGCAGGCTCTCGCCGGCGAGGACCTTCGGGATCGCCTCGGCCTGGGGAGGGTACAGCTCGCGGATCCCGTCCCGGGCGAGGAGCTCCCTCAGCTCGTCGTCGATCCCGGCGGCGCCGACGGTCCCGGGATCCGGCGGGGCGCGGGTCCCGCCGCGGGGGCTGCCGCCCTCGGCCCCCGGCTCGTCCACGACGGTTCGGAGTCGGCCGGATTACTAGACGCTTGAGCCGTCCGGGCTCTCCAGGAGGGCGCGCGCGAGGATCAGCTCCTGGATCTCCGTCGTCCCCTCCACGATCGGGAAGACGCGGGCGTCGCGGTACAGCCGCTCCGCCTCGGCGCCGCTCCGCGCGCCGAGGGGAGCCGCGAGGTCGAGCCCGGCCGAGGCCGTCGCCACGGCGGCTCGCGACGCGAGGAGCTTGGCGGCCGACGCCTGGAGGAGGTAGTCGAGCCCGAGGTCCTTGCGCCGAGCGGCCTCGGCGACGAGCGCCGCGGCGCCCTCGACCTCGGCGTACGCGCGCGCCAGGAGCTGCCGCTTCCAGTCGGCATCGTCCCGGCGGACCTGCCGGAGCATCTCGTCCAGCGCGGCCCGGGCGACCCCGAGCGCGCAGCTCGCGATCCCGACCCGGCCTCCCGTGAGGGCCGTGAGGGCGATCCGCAGGCCGTCGCCCTCCTGGCCGAGCAGCGCGCCCGCGGGCAGACGCACGCGATCGAGGACGAGCTCGGTCGTTTCGCTGCCGTGCAGCCCGAGCTTGGCCAGACGTTGGGCGACGGAGAGCCCTGGCGCCCCGGACGGGGCGACGAACGCCGAGATGCCGTGCCCACCGAGGGCGGGGTCCCGGGTCGCGAACAGCACCACGACGCCGGCGCTCGCGCCGTTGGAGGTGAACATCTTCGTGCCGGAGAGCTCGAACCCGTCCTCCGTTCGCCGGTAGCGGGTCCGCAGCCCGGCGGCATCGGAGCCCGCGCCCGGTTCGGTGAGCGCGAACGCCCCCAGCAGCTCGCCCCGGGCGAGCCGCGGGAGGTAGCTCCGGCGCAGCTCGTCCGAGCCGGCGGTGAGGATCGGCTGGGCGCAGACGGAGAGGTGGACCGCCAGCTCCACGGCGACGGCGGCGCTCCCCCGGGCGAGCTCCTCGAGCACGCCGACCAGCGCCGTGGCTCCTCCCCCCCGGCCTCCCCAGGCCTCGGGGATCCCCAAGCCGAGGAACCCCTCGCGGGCGAGGCCCTCGGCGACCTCTCGCGGGAGCCGATCCTGCCGATCGATCTCCTCCGCCCGGGGACGGAGCTCCTGCTCCGCGAACCGTCGTGCCCGAGCGCGCCAGCTACCGGCCTCCTCCGCCGGCGCCGACACGACCGGCCGAGGGCCGTCAACTCTTAAGGCGGTCGGCCGGCTCGTCCGCCTGCCCGCGTGCGCACCATGCCGATGGAGCCGACGCCGAAGGACCGGTTCACGTCGGTCGACCTCCGCGCCGTGGTCCGGGAGCTGCGCCCGCTCCTCGGCAGCCACCTGGACAAGGCGTTCGATCTCGTTCCCGAGGGGCTGGGACTCGTCCTCCGCGGCAAGGGCACCGGGCGTCTCGAGCTTCGGCTGGTCCCCGGCCGCTACGCGGCGCTGGGTCCCGCGGGCTCCGACCACGCCGAGGAGCTCTCCCCTCTCGCCCGAGAGCTTCGGCGCCTGGCGACCGGCGCCACGCTCGCCGAGCTGCCCGAGCCGGCCGGGGAGCGCTACCTCGAGCTCGAGTTCCGTCGCGCCAGCAGCGATCGCCCGACGATCGTGGGCGTCGAGCTGTTCGGCGTCGGCAACCTCGTGGTCGCCGACGGGCCGAAGCTCGTCGCGGTCCAGCATGCTCGCCGATGGGCCCGGCGCGACCTGCGCCCGGGGGCGCCGTACAGCCGGCCTCCCGCGCGGTCCGACGCGTTCGCGCTCGGGACCGGGGAGATCGAGGCCGAGCTGGTCCGCTCCCGGACGGACCTCGCGAGCACCCTCGCCGCCCGCCTTGCCCTGGGCGGGCCGCTCGCGGAGGAGATCGTCGCGCGGGGAGGGTGGGACGGGTCGGCCGCGGCGTCGCCCCGGGCCCACGAGATCGCCCCCGCGCTCCATCGCCTCCTTCGGGAGCTCCTCGCCGAGGTCGGCGAGGCTCCTCGGGGGTTCCTCGTGCTCCGGGACGGAGCTCCGGTCGACGTCGCCCCGTACCTGTCCCGTCGGTGGGACGACGTCCCCGAGGTCCAGCGCGACGTGCGCCCGACCTTCTCCGAGGCGGCCGCCGAGTACTTCCGGAGCCTCCTCCGCCCGACCGTGCCCCCGGAGGAGGCGGCCCGGGCCGCCGAGCTCGCCGGGCTCGACCGCCAGATCGAGCGGCAGCGGACCGCCCTCTACGAGCTGTCGGAGGCGTCCGCGTCGCGGAAGGCCGACGCCGACGCGATCCTCTCGGAGTTCGTCGCCGCCGAGGCCGCCGTGCAGCGGGCCCGACGGGCCGATCCGGAGTCGAGGACGGTCCAGGTCGAGCTCGCGGGGCGCCCCGTCGACCTCCCGACGGACCGCGGACCCCGCGAGGCGGCCCGAGCGCTGTACGAGGAGGCGAAGCGGCTCACCGAGAAGGCGACCGGGGCCCGGGAGGCGCTGGAGGCCACGGAAGCCCGTCGGGCAGGGGTCTCCGCCTCGAAACCGACCTCACCGGCGCCTCGACCGTCCTCCGATCGACGCCGCGCGTCGCGCTGGTTCGAGAAGTTCCGCTGGTTCGTCAGCTCCGAGGGCGCCCTCGTCCTCGGGGGGCGCGACGCCTCCTCGAACGACCTGCTCGTCCGCCGCCACCTCAAGGACGGGGACGTCTACGTCCACGCCGACCTCCACGGGGCGGCGAGCGTGGTGGTGAAGCGGGTGGAGCCCCCGGCCACGGTCTCCGACGTCACGCTCCGGGAGGCGGCCCAGTGGGCCGTCGCGTTCTCCAAGGCCTGGCGAGCGGGGCTCGCCTCCGCCCAGGCGTTCTGGGCGAGCCCGGACCAGGTCTCCAAGGGGGCGGAGAGCGGCGAGTTCGTCCCCCGGGGGGCCTGGGTGGTCCGGGGCACGAAGCACTTCGTCCCCGACGTTCCCCTCGAGCTGGGGATCGGACCGGTCCGCTACGACGGCGAGGAGTTCCTGGCCGTCGCTCCCGCGACCGCGCTCCGGGCCCGAGGGACCGTACGGTTCCTGCTGACCCCCGGCGACGAGCGCGAGCGGGCGTCCCGGGAGATCGACCTCGCCCGAGAGCTCGGCGTGCCCCGCTCCCGCCTCCAGGGACTCCTGCCCGCCGGCGGGGTCACCGCCCGACGACCGTAGACCACCCGTACCTCCTCGGCCGCGAAGGCATCCCCCGGGCGTCGCCAGGTGCGCTGGTGCGCCCGCAGGGCGACGATCTCCACCGGTCCCGAGGGCAAGCGCAGCGATCCCCCGACCTCGAGCCGCAGGCCCGGCGTCATCGGGATCCGCTCGGTGGACGATCGGGCCCCCTGAAGGATCGCCACGCGGAGCTGGGCCGGGACGTCGGCGGTAGCCCAGGCGGTCCGGACCTCGTGGGCCGGGCTCGCGGTCCCGGCCCGGCCGTCACGACGATCGAGCTTGCGCAGTCGGACCGGCGGTTGGACGCCGGGCAGGAGCTCGCCGACCCGCAGCGTCGCGAGCCGAGGCAGCTCGACCTCGCGCCGCTCGCTCGCGGCCCCTCGGGAGACGATCAGGTCCACGGTCGTGGTCGGCGATCGCGCGGAGACGAACCGGTGGGTCCACCGGCACGCCCGGCAGCGCGCGACGCCCGACACGGCGCCCCGGCCGGGCCGGTCCAGCCGAAGGATCCGGTGCACCGTCTCCTCGCCGCAGTTCGCGCAGGGAAGGACGGCCGAGCCGAGCGAGCCCGCCGTCGGGCTCGCGGGGGTCTCCTCCACGGACCTACCCGGCGCCGGTGGGGCTGCCCGAATTTGAATCGGGGTCCCGGGCTCCCAAAGCCCGTAGGATGGACCAGTAGAGCGGGCGGAGGGTCCGCCTCCGGCCCGTAGCTACCCCACAGCCCCGCATCCGGTCCTACACGGCGTCGACGCGCTTCAGCGTTCGGCCGATCTTGCACTCGGCCGGTTCCTCGACGATCGACTCGATCCGGAACCGCTGCTTGGCGGGGAGCGACGGGCCCGCGCAGATCGACCAGTTAGGGCAGTCCAGCCGACGGCATGGGTAGCGGCCGACCTCGACCTGGCTGCCGACGACGGCGCTGCGGGCCTCGACGACGAGGGCCCGGGGCACCGCCTTCACCTCGACGACGTGCGCCTCGGACTCCTGGAGGGCGCACGGGTGGGTCACCGGCCGCACCTTGGTCACCTGGTAGCGCCGCCCGGGCTCGAGCGTGAGGCAGGCGTGCCGGTACGGGCAGGTGCGGCAGATCGGCGCAGCGCCCTGGTAGACGAACTCGAAGCCGTCCCGGGCCTCGCCGACGGCGAGCAGCGTGATCTCGGGCATCTACGCGGCGACCCCCGTCACGGAGGCGAGGCGCTCGGCGGCGTCCCGGGCGAGGCCGTTGTCGCCGAGGATCGTGTAGCGGTCCCGCCGGATCGTGTGGGCGAGCATGAGCGCCCGGATCACCTCGTCGTTGGTGACCCCGAGCTCCTGGGCCGTCGTGGGGGCGCCAATCGTGAGCAGGGCGTTCTTCACCCGGCGCCAGTCCCCCCCGTGCAGGTACATCATCATCACGGCCCCGACCCCGCACTGCTCGCCGTGGAGGCTCGGGTGGCTCGAGACGCGGTCGAGGGCGTGGGAGAAGAGGTGCTCGCTCCCCGAGCACGGGCGCGACGAGCCCGCGACGCTCATGGCGATCCCCGCGACGAGGATCGGGCGGATCGCGATCCAGACCGACTCCTCCAGGTTCGGCTTGATGGCGGCGGCGTGGTCGATGATCTCCTGCGCGGCGTACTCGCTCAGGTTCGCCGCGGTGCTGGAGAACTCCTCCCCGCGCAACCGGACGGCGAGCCGCCAGTCGAGGATCGCCGTGACGTTGGAGATGACGTCCGCGCAGCCGCTCGCCAGGAGCCGGTACGGCGCCTGGACGAGGAGCGCCGTGTCGGCGAGGACCCCCATCGGAACGGCGCCGAGCGTGCTCGTCACGCTGTCGGAGTCGTGCAGCGACGCCCGCGGCGAGGAGATGCCGTCGTGCGCGGCGGAGGTCGGCAGGCTGACGAACGGGATCCCGAGGCGGCCCGCGACGACCTTCGTGAGGTCGATCTTGCTGCCCCCTCCGACGCCGACGAGAAAGCGGGCCTCGTGGGCCCGGACCTCCGCGGCGATCCGGTCGACCTCGGCCCCGACGGCCTCGTGGGCGACGATCGTGCGCACGCTGAACCCTTCGCCGTTGAGGATCTCGGCGGCCCGGTTCCCGGCGAGCTCGGCGGTCTTCGGGCCGGTGACGACCGCCCCGCGGGCGGGGAAGCCGAACTGGCGGCACATGGCGCCGAGCTCGTCGATGACGCCGTGGCCGACGAGCACGGTGCGGGGGAAGACCATCCCCTTCGCCTTCGCGAACGGGAAGTCGCTCCCGGCCGCGAGGTCCTCGCGCTCGGAGCGAGCCTCCGCCATGGCCTAGAGCGGCGAACGGGGGGGGCGCCCTCTTTAGGCTATCGTCGGCGGGCCGACGGCTAGCGCCCCGGGACGTCTCCCCAGAGGACCTTGTGCTCCTGCAGGAGCACCCGCACGTCCAGCCGGTCGCGCAGGACCCAGTCGGCGAGCCGCCCGGCGTCGGTCCCCCACACGGGTTGGACCACGACGGCGGCCGGCCCCCGGTAGCCCCGCAGCACCCTTCGGGCGTAGAGGTAGTCGCGCCGATCGGCGACGACGAACTTGATCGTGTCCTCGGCGGTCAGCTTCGCGAGATTGGCCGGGTGGTTCTTCGCCTCCATCCCCGACGACGGGCACTTCACGTCGACGCTCAGGTGCACGCCCGTAAGGCCCACGTACGGTCCGACGTCGAGCGAGCCGCCGGTCTCGATCACCGTCGTGAACCCCAGCTCCGAGAGGCGGCGGACGAGGTCGAGGGACTCCCGCTGGAGGAGCGGCTCGCCGCCGGTCAGGCAGACGTAGCGCGTACGGTTCCGCCGGATCTCCGCGAGGATCGAGGGGATCGACCGCTCCCGTCCCGGCCCGAACGAGTAGGTCGTGTCGCACCAACGGCAGCGGAGGTTGCACCGGGCCGTCCGCACGAACGTCGTGCGGGTGCCGGTGAGGAGCCCCTCGCCCTGGAGGGAGTGGAAGACCTCGATCACCCGCATCCCGGGAGCGAGCCCCCGCCGGTCGAAAAGCGCGCCCCTGCCCTCGGCCCGCGGTCCGGGACCCGTCAAATACGGCGGTGGGTCGTTCGCGCGCGATGGCCCGGACCGACGACGACCGTTGGCAGCGGGCCTGGCGGGACGCCGGTCTGGGCGTCGCCGCCCGCGTCCCCGGTCGGGGCAAGTTCTACGCCCTCAACGCCTACCCCGGCCCGAGCGGCTTCCTGCACGCGGGCCACCTGCGCGGCTACAGCTACCTCGACGCCCTCGCGCGGTACCACCGGATGCTCGGAGAGCAGGTGTTCCTGCCGTTCGGCCTGCACGCCTCCGGCCTGCCGGCCGTCGCCTGGGCGCAGAAGGTCCGCGACCGGGATCCCCTCGTGCTCGCCCAGATGGAACGGGCCGGGGTCGACGAGGCGGAGCGCCGTCGGCTCGAGGAGCCGGAGGAGGTCGCCCGGTTCTTCGCGCGCACGTACCACGAGGTCCTCGACCGGTTCGGGGTCCTCTCGGACCCGACGAGCTCGCTCACCACGATCGACGAGGACTACCGGGCGTTCATCCGCTGGCAGCTCCACGCGTTGAACGCTCGGGGCGCACTGGCCCAGGGGACCCACTACGCCTCGGTCTGCCCGGTCTGCGGCCCGGTCGCCGTCGATCCGGCGGAGACCGACCTGTCGCGGGGGGGCGAGGCGGAGGTCGTCGCCTACACCGGCGTCCCGTTCGCGCTCGACGACGGCCGGATCCTCCTGGCCGCCACGCTGCGGCCGGAGACGGTGTACGGGGTCACCAACCTCTGGATCGCGCCGGACGCCGAGCTCGTCGCCTGGCACCATGCCGAGCGGACGTTCGTGGTCGCCCCGACCGCGGCGGCCCGCCTCGTCGAGCAGCACGGCGGACGGATCGGCCACCCTCACGAGGCTCGCGCGCTGTTCGATCGCGAGGCGGAGGTCCCCCTGGCCGGCCGTCGGGTGCCGATCCTCGCGAGCCCCGTCGTCGACCCCCGCCGCGGGACCGGCGTGGTGATGAGCGTCCCCGCGCACGCCCCGGCGGACGCCGCCGCGCTCCGCGACCTGCCGCCGGGGAGTCGGGACCGCCTCGGCCCCGTCCCGGTCCTCGTGGAGGTCGATGGAGAGCTCTCGCCGTCCGAGGCGCAGTTGCACGCGGGCTCCGGGACGCCCGCGGAGCGGGCCCTCGCCGCCGTCGGGGTCCGGGACCTGCGCGACCGCGACCACCTGGAGGAGGCGACCGAGCGCCTGTACCGCCTCGAGCTCGTCCGGGGACGCATGACCGTCCCGGCCCTCGCCGGCGTGAGCGTGCGCCGGGCCCGAGAGCAGGTCACCGCCCAGCTCGAGGCGCTCGGCACGAGCTTCTCCCTGCGGGAGTTCTCCGAGCCGGTCGTCTGCCGCAACGGCCACGAGGTCGTGGTCCGCCGGGTCGCCGACCAGTGGTTCCTGCGCTACTCCGATCCGGCCTGGAAGGCGGAGACGCTCGCCAGCCTCGCCGGGCTCACCGTCGCGCCGTCGGAGTACGGCCGGGAGCTGCCCGGCATCCTCGACTGGTTCGAGGACCGTCCGTGCACCCGCAAGGGCCGCTGGCTAGGTTCGCCGTTCCCGCTCGACCCGTCCTGGACCGTGGAGCCGATCGCCGACTCCACGTTCTACATGGCCTACTTCGTCGTCCGCCGGTTCGTCGCGACCGGACGGCTGGCCCTGCGCCAGCTCACCGACGCGTTCTTCGACTACGTCTTCCTCGGCGCCGGCCCCGGCGAGCCGACGGTCGACCGGGCCCTCCTCGACGAGGTCCGCGCCGAGTTCCTCTACTGGTACCCCCTCGACCTCAACATCGGCGGCAAGGAGCACCGCCGGGTCCACTTCCCGGTGTTCCTGTTCACCCACGCCAAGCTCCTTCCCCCCGAGCTGCGGCCCCGGGGGATCCTCGCCCACGGCTGGGTCACCGGGCCCGGCGGCGCCAAGGTCTCCAAGAAGGAGATCGGCGTGAAGGGCGGCCGCATCCCCCCGATCGACGAGGCGTTCGAGCGCTGGGGGGCCGACCCGCTCCGCCTGTTCTCGGTGCTCGCGGCCTCCCCGGCGCAGGACCTCGAGTTCGACGCCGAGCTCGTGGACCGCGCCTCGGAGCGGCTCGCCGAGGTCGAGCGGCTGATCCGGGCGGCGGCCGGCGAGGGCGCCGGGCCCCCCGAGCTGGACGCCTGGCTGCTCTCGAAGGTCCACGAGCTGCTCGGGCGCGTGCGCGCCGCGTTCGGCTCGGGCGAGCTTCGCCTGGCGTGCGAGGCGATCTACGTCGAGCTGCCCGCCCTCGTGCGCCGCTACTACGCGCGCGGGGGCGCCGCCGGTCGGGCCACGGACCAGCTCGCCGACGCCTGGATCCGGCTGATCGCGCCGGTCACCCCGCATCTCGCCGAGCGGCTCGGCGAGGGGCGGTTCCCCGGGCTGGTCGCCTCCGCGAGGTTCCCCGCCGAGGAGGAGTTCCCCCGCTCGGAGGAGGCGGAACGACGCGAGGCGTACCTCGCGCGCGCGGAGGAGGACCTGCGGGCGGTCCTGCTCCCTCGGGAGGAACGTGGGGACCCTCCTCCGGGCGAGGTCCTGTTCTTCGTCGCCGCGCCGTGGAAGGCGAGCGTCGAGCGGTGGATCCGCGAGGGGCTCGACCAGGGGCACGACCCGACGGTCCGCGACGTCATGGCCCGGGCCGCCTCGCACGGCGAGGTCGCGGCCTACCGCTCCGCGATCCCCCGATACGTCGAACGGGTCGGCCCGCTGATGCGGTCCGAGCCGGCCGCCGTCGCCCCGACCGACGAGCTCGGCACGCTGCGCGGCGCGGAGGCGTACCTCGCCCGGCGCTTCCGGGCGACGTCCGTCGCGGTCTATCGGGAGGAGGAGGCGGAGCCCCACGACCCGCTGCGGCGCCGGGAGCGGGCGCGGCCCGGCCGACCGGCGTTCTACCTGGTCGGGACCTCCGAGGCGCCCTCGCGGGGGTCGTCGGCTCGACCGGACGTCGCCTGAGCCCGCCGGTCGAGCGGCCGGTGCCCCCGCGGCGCGCGCGATCCGACAAGTCGCGGGGCCGTTCGCCGGCCGCCCGGCGCTAACGACGCCGGCCGGACCGCTCCCAGCGGAGACGGCCGTAGACGACCTCGTCCCGGCGGGTCGCCCCGATGCGGAGCGACTCCCGGAGCCGGCCTTCGCGCCGGAACCCGGCGCTCCGCGCGACCGCCTCGGAGGCGGTGTTCCCCGGGGACATCCGCGCCTCGACGCGGTATAGGCCCAGGCGCCGGAACGCGAACCGGCTGATCGCCTCGGTCGCCTCGCTCGCGTAGCCGCGGCGTCGGTGCGGACGGCCGATCCAGTAGCCGATCTCGGCGCGCCCGTGCACGGGGTCGAGGTGATGGAGCCCGATCCCCCCGACCAGGACGCCGTCCGCGCGGCGGAGGAGCTGCAGGGCGAGCCAGGTCCCCTTCCGACGTCCCGCCCTCGCCCGTCGCACGAACTCCTCGCCGTCCGAGGTCCGGTACGGGCTGGGAATGTTCAGCGCCCAGCGGGCGATCCGTGGATCGGCCATCAGCCGCACCAGCTCCGGGATCATGCGGCGCTGCGGCAGGACCCCCTCCAGGCGCGCGCTCCGCAGGACCGGGTCCTTCACGGCGCGGAGTCGGCCCCGCAGTTCGGCCGCGGGGTCGGCGGTCACCGCCGGCGACTCCGGCGGGAGGGAGGGGGGAAGTTGAGGTACATTCGGGAGGGCGTGGGGTGCTTGGAGACGCGACGGTACTTCGCCGAGGCCTTCTGGGCGTAGCTCCGCTGGACCGGGCCGGAGATCTCGAAGTAGATCAATTGGCCGACGGGCATCCCGGCGTAGATCCGGACCGGGAGCTTGACGCTCATCTCCAGGGTCCAGTAGTTGCAGAACCCCTCGTCGCCCTTGCCCGCCGTGGAGTGGATGTCGATCCCCAACCGGCCGACGCTCGACTTCCCTTCGAGGAACGGCACGAAGCCGTGGGTCTCCGTGTACTCCTCGGTGACGCCGAGGTA
>JASIDM010000057.1 GCA_030044695.1 Thermoplasmata archaeon | reverse complement strand
ACGGCGAGAAGGCCGGGGCGCTCGGGATCATGAGCATCCCCACCCTCCTGTTCTACAAGCAGGGCAAGCTCGTCGACCGGATCGTCGGGGCGTACCCCGAAGAGGTCATCGACGAGCACGTCCGCCGCCTGCTCTGACTCCGCCGCCCGGGGAACGGGCTCCGGTCGCTACCGGGGCCAACACCACGCCCGGGCCGGAGGGCCGGCCCGTGAGCACCCCGGAGTCGGACCCGCAGCTCGCCCGGTACTCGTTCCAGCGTAAGCTCGGCGAGATCGCCGCCGTCCGCGGGCGGGCGACGGAGCTGATCAGCCTCTACGTCCCGCCGGGCCGGCAGATCTCCGACGTCATGGGCTACCTCCGCAACGAGTACGCCCAGAGCTCGAACATCAAGAGCCGGACCACCCGCAAGAACGTCATGTGGGCGATCGAGTCGCTGATGGGGCGGGTCCGCGCCTACAAGGAGCCCCCCGCCCACGGCGTGGCGTTCTTCGTGGGCAGCAAGGCCGTCGGCGCCGACAAGTCCGAGCCCGTGACGTTCATCGTCGAGCCGCCCGAGCCGCTGAACACCTACCTGTACCGGTGCGACTCGACGTTCTTCCTCGACCCGCTCCAGGCGATGGTCCACGAGCCCGACCTGTGGGGGTTGATCGTCGTCGACCGGGCGGAGGTGACGCTCGGCGTCCTGCGCGGCAAGCGCGTCGAGGCCCTACGGAACAAGCAGTCGCTGGTCCCGAGCAAGCACGGCCGCGGGGGCCAGTCGGCCCACCGGTTCGAGCGGATGATCGAGCACGCGGCCCACGAGTTCTTCGTGAAGGTCGCCGAGATGGCCGCCGAGCTGTTCCTCCCGAAGAAGGACCAGCTGAAGGGGATCCTGCTCGGCGGGCCCGGCGCGACGAAGGAGTTCTTCTACAAGGAGGGGTTCCTGCACTACGAGCTGCAGCAGAAGGTGGTGCTGCCGCTCTTCGACACCGGCTACACCGACGAGCACGGGCTCAAGGAGCTCGTGGAGAAGGCGACCCAGACCCTGCACGGGCTCGACCTCACCGAGGAGAAGCGGCTCGTCCAGCGGCTGCTCGCCGAGATCCGCAAGGCCGAGGCCGGGCTCGCGGCGTACGGCGAGCGCGACGTCGCCCACGCCCTCGAGCTCGGGGCGGTCGACACCCTGCTCGTCTCGGACGGGCTGCGCCGCCAGCTCGTCACCTACCGTTGCGGCGCCTGCCAGCGAACGTTCTCCACGAGCCGCTCGGAGGAGGAGCTCGAGCGCGCGGACCCGGTCGCCTGCCCGCTCTGCGGCGCGAGCCCGGCGACCGAGACCTCGCGCGAGGATTACGTCGAGAGCCTGTTCCGCCGGGCCGTCGCCTCCGGGGCCCAGGCCCGGCTCGTCTCCACCGAGAGCGAGGAGGGGGAGATGCTCGCCCGGGCGTTCGGCGGGGTCGCCGCGATCCTGCGGTACCCCGTGGCGTCGGTCAGCGCGCCTCCCCCGCGACCGGGGGCTTAAGAACCCCGGGGCTAGCGAGGGCCGTCCACGATGGCGAGCATGCCCCCCGCCGCACCGGCGGCCGGCGCGACGTCGGATGAGTCCGTCCGGGCCTTGCTCTCGATATCGAGGAGCCTCGCCCTCGTGCTGGCCCTCCTCGCGGGGCTGCTGTTCCTCCTCCTCCTCGCCTTCACGGTGCTCGACGTCGTCTTCGGCCGCGGGGCTGGGGACCTCGTCGGGGCGGTCTACTGCCTCGCTTCGGCGGCGGTGAACTTCCTGTTGTGGCGGGAGATCCCGGGCCTGGAGCGGCTCGCGGCCGCGCGGGAGTACGTCCAGCTGCGCGACCGCCTGCTCATCTGGGCGATCCTCGGGGTGCTGTTCTTCGTGGTGGTGGGCGTTCTCCTGCTGATCGCGTGGCTGAGGATCGAGATCCGCGGCTCGTCCACGACCGCGTGACCCGCGAGGGGCCGGGCGACCGGAACGTCGCCCTCGGACCTACCAGAGGTGGCTGAGGGGGTCGTCCTCGGCCGGCGGGGTGGCCGGTGCCGGCCGACGGCCCGTCGTCGGCGTCCGCGCGGTCGCGGTCCCCGGGGGATAGAGACTGGCGTTCGGGTAGCTCGGCGGCGGCACCCGACGCCGCTCGGCGATCACGACGAGGGCCAGCACGGTGAGGATCCCGACCGCCCCCGCGACGACCACCAGCGGGAGCAGGCTCCGGGGCCCGACGGCTCCGGGGCATCCCACGCCGCTCGCGAGGCACCCTTGGTCGGTGGTCGCCTGGGCGACGGACTCGGGCTCGCCCTGGAGGGTCGTGGTGTTGCTCTCGGAGGCGGCGGCGGGCGACGCCGTCGCCGCCGCGGGGACGAGGCCGCCCAGCGGGGCCGTCAGCGGGTCCCCGGCGGTGGAGGTCCAGGAGATCTCCGACGCGACGAAGCCGACGTGGCTACCGGTGGTGAGCGAGCTCGCGACGTCCACGCTCTCCGCGGAGTAGTTCGCCGAGCCCAGCAGGCTAACGTTGGCCGGGAGTTTGGGGGGCGCGACGGTGCCGAACAGGGCCGAGCGCGTCGGGATCAGGAGGAAGCCCTCGCGGAGCGCGAACGGCCCCGAGACGCCAAGGTGCAGGACGTCGTAGCGACCGCCGCCGAGACCGACGGTCGCGCCCGGGAAGCTGCCCTGGAGTTGCACGGTCCCGTTGGCGTCGAGCGAGGAGGCGGCCACCGCCGAGACCGGCGGGGCCCCGCTCGCGAACCGCTCCAGCACGGCCCACCGGGCCTGCCCGGTCGTGTTGAACGAGCTGGTCGAGTTCCAGGACTCCCCCGCGGACGGCTCCAACGGCATGAGCCCCAGCGCCGGGGCGAACGTCGAGCTCGCGTTCGCGTCGAACGAGAGGGAGAGGTTGTGGCCCGCGACCTCCGTACTGTTGAGCACGGTCGCCGAGACCTCCGTGACCCCGGCCGCGAGGGAGACGTTCGACTCGACGACCGCCAGCGCAAGCACGGGCGCCGAGCCGACGGTGACGTTGCCGTCGGTCGTGAGCAGCACCTGGGCGACGATGCTCTCCCAGGCGTGGAAGGAGACGCTCGCGGTGTCGATCGGGTCCTGGCAGCTCGGCAGGCAGAACCTCACGGAGAGCAGGAGCCCCATCGTCCGGTTGACGTCGAGGGCCAGGAGGTACCCGCCGCCGGTCTTCTCGTGCAGGATGTTGGCGAAGCCGACGGTGACCGAGGCCTGGAAGCGATCGGCCCCGGAGGCACCGGTCCAACTGCGCGACGCGAGAGCCCCGTACGCCCAGGGGCTCGGCCCTGAGGTCGACGCCGTCGCCTGCGCGGACGCCGTCGGCACGCATACCGTCAAGAAGGAGACCGCCACTGTCACGGCGGTGACGACGACCGCGGTGCGCGCCGGTGCCTGCATCGCGCTGCGCGGGCCAACCTCCGAACGCTCGAGAGAGGGCGCGGTTCTTAAAGCGAGGTTTCGGGGGACCCCTACCTCTCTGGACCCCATGCTACACTGTCGCAGCGGAGGCGGGGGCCGCCGGTGCGGAGCCTGACGGAGGCGGAGGCCCGCGTCGTCGCGGTCCTCCTCGCGAGCCGACCGGACCGCGAACGGGACCGACTGAAGTTCATCTCGATCCCCCGGTCGACGTACCACGCGATCCGTCGCCGAGCGTACGACGAGGGGTGGCTGCGGGACCGGTACGTGCCCCATCCGGCGGTGCTTGGCCGCCCGTTCGTCTCGTTCCTGCTCGCGCGGCCGTACGCGGACCGGTTCGACGAGCTGCTGACCGTCGTGGGCGCGGCGCCCGGCGCCGTGGTCGTCTGCCGGGGGGGCCAAGCGGTCCTCGGCGTGCTGTTCCACGCCAAGCCGACGGAGGCGGCCAAGCTCGCCGAGCGCCTCGGCAGCGGTGGGCTGGCGCCTCCGGCGACGGTCATCACCGTGCGCACGGAGGGACCGTCGATCCCGGTCTACTTCGACTACGAGGGGCTGTGGTGCCATGTCGCGGGGTTCGACGGGACCCTAGGCTACCCCCACGGGCTCGGAGGCGGCTTGCTCAGCGACGTCGAGGAGCCGGCCCCGGTGTCGCTCTCCGCCCATCAGGGGTGGGCCGCGTCCGAGCTGGTCCGACGGCCGTTCTCGGCGCCCGACGACGGCCGGGGCGGACACCTCGTCGGCCCGCTCGGCCTTCCGTTCTCGCAACGCCGCCTCCTCCAGCGGGGCTGGGTCGTCCACCGGACGATCCTGGAGCCGTCCCGGCTCCCGCCGTTCCAAGGTCGCGCGGCCGACCAGGTCGTCCTGGTCACGGGCCGTCCGTTGGAGCGCGCGCAGCCCGAGGCGCTCTTCGCCACGCTCAGTCAGGAGTCCCGGGTCTACCCGTTCCTCTTCGTCGCCGGCGCGGACCGTTGGCTGCTGGGCGCGATGGGGAGCTCGAACCCGGCGCCCACGGAGGGGGCTCCCGCTCGGCGGCCGGTGCTACCGACCATGCGGGAGTACCTCGAGGGGATCGAGATCCTTCAGGAGCCCGCCGGCGGCTTCTCGGCGACCGTCGACCACCGGTACGACCGGTTGCTCCCCCCGTCGTCGGCGACCTCGTCCGCGAAGGTCTGATAAGTCCGGCCCGCGAACCGGGATTCGGGGCGCGTAGCCTAGCCTGGATAGGGCACCGGGTTCCTAACCCGGCGGTCGAGGGTTCAAATCCCTCCGCGCCCGCTTAGTGGGGGTATGTGAATCCTTAAATCGAACGAGTCGATGCGAGGCCGATGGCGCCCCCGAAGGTGGCCGCGATGCCGAGAGAGAATTGGACCGGGAGGAGTCCGAACCCCGAGACCACGACGTTTCTCGCGAACGCCCGGGTGCGCGCCTGGTACGACGAGCGCGCGCTTCGAAGCAAGCTGTCCGCGGACAACGATCTGCGCAAGCTCCGGCTCACGCTCGAACGGCTCGGCTTAGGACCGGACGAGCTGGTGAAGATGGCACAGACTGACCCAGATGAGGTTCGCGCCCGACTCGTCAGGTACGCTGCTGATCTCAAGCGCAAGGGCCGGCTCGCGGTGTACGTCGCCAAGACCTTCTCCGGGCTGAGGTCGTTCCTTGACCACTCGCACGTCGAGTTCGAGGGCTACCCGAAACTCGAACTCATCAAGGGGGCCTCGATCGAGACCGAGCGGACCCCGACGCCCGAGGAACTCGGGCGCCTGCTGGAGCGACTCTCGCTCCGGTCCCGGGTCGTGGCATTGTTCATCGCCCACGCGGGGCTTCGGCCCCAGGTTCTCGGGTCTTAC
>JASIDM010000056.1 GCA_030044695.1 Thermoplasmata archaeon | reverse complement strand
GGGGGTGGCTTACCCTCGGCGAAGGGGTCGCGGAACGCCCCCGGACCGCCCTCGAGCGCACCCTCAAATAGCGTGCCTCGGTGGGCGTCGCCGCGCTGGGACTGTGGGGTAGCTTGGTCCATCCTTCGGGGTTCGGGACTCCGAGACGCCAGTTCAAATCTGGCCAGTCCCACTCGCTCCGGCCCCGGAAGCGCGGCCCGCCGCCGCGCGAGAGCCGTCCCTAACGGAGCTTGTCGACGAGGGAGCGGACCGCCGCACCGCCCTTGTGCAGGATCGGTCCTCCATGATAGGTGAGGAGGGAGTCGACCGAGAGCTGGCCCATCCGGCGGGCGGAGATCCTCGCCGTGGGGCTGTGCTGGGTGAAGTCCGGTGGGGTGAGGTCGATCCGATCCCCCTCGCCGAAGAACAGATCGCCCGAGAAGAGGAGCTTGCGCTCGGTCTGGTAGTAGGCCGTGTGGCCGGGCGTGTGGCCCGGCGTGTGGTAGGCGATGAGGCCGCCGGCCGCATCCACGCTGTCGCCATCCTTGAGCGTCTCGTCGACGACGAACGGCTCGGCGGGGGGGGTCCCGGGTCCGTCGTACTTCGGGTCCATGGCGATGTAGGCGGCCTCGATCCAGTGGGCGAAGGTCCGGGCCCGGGTCTTCTCGGCGAGGGCCTTCAGGGAACCGGTGTGGTCGCGATGAAGATGGGTGAGGAGGATCTTCTTCACGGAGGTCGGCTCGACCTTGATCTTGGCGAGGTAGGCGAGCGTCGCCTGGTGGGTCCCGGGCAACCCGGTGTCCACGAGCGTCCAGCTCGCCCCACGGTCCTTGAGCAGGTAGACGTGGGTCGAGAAATCGGGCGAGGGATCGACGCCTTCGACCTGGTGCACTCCCGGTAGGATCTCGGCCATGGGACGCCTCGCCCCCGGCGAGGCCGACGCGGATAAAGCGCGTTGCCCTGGGCGCCTCGAGCTCAGAGGCCGACCCGGGCCCCATCAGCGACCGGGGCCAGCGGCTCCCGGCGGGACCACGCCGCCCCGACCGCCCGGACCGACTCGTCGACGACCCGGGGAGGCAGTCCCCCGAAGTCAAAGATCCCCAGGAGCTCGTCGACCCCAGCCCGTTCGAACGCCGCCGCACGCTGGACGACCTCGTCCGGCCGGCCGAACAGTGCGAGCCCGCTTCTCTCCAGAGCCTCCGGATCGGCGTGCTCAGGGTGATCGCGGGTCTTTCGCACGAGGAACGTCGAGCCGGTACGAAGACGGCTGTCGACGTACCGTCGGAACGCCGCCTGGGCTGCGGCGACCTCCGCGCCCGCGTAGAGGTGGACGGCGGCCACCACCTCGGTCTTCGCGCCGGGAGGAGACGCCTCGCGATACTCCCGAATCACCTCGGCGAGCTCGTCGAGGCTCGCGACGGTCGCGTAGGGGATCAGCGCTACCGAAAGCCCCTGACGGGCGACGTGGGGCAGCGCCTCGCGGCGCTGCACGGCGACCCACAGCGGAGGATGCGGCCGCTGGACCGGCGTGACGTTCAGCCGGACCGGTGGGACCGACGGGCCCCCGGCCTGGATCGGTCGTCCCGCGAACGCCTCCCGCAGGTTCGAGAGCGCCGCGTCGAACCGCTCCCGCTTCTCCCCCGGGTCGAGCCCGTACCCGGCGAACTCGGAGGCGAGGTAGCCGCTGCCGATGCCTAGGTTCAGCCGTCCTTCCAGCAGCCGGTCGAGCAGGGCGTACTCCTCGGCCAGATCGACGGGTCGGTGGAACGGGAGCACGCTCACCAACGAGCCGAGCCGGATCCTGCGGGTCCGCATCCCGCACGCGGCGAGGAGGACCGGAGGCGAAGGGCAAGCCCCGCCGCCCTCGAAGTGGTGCTCGGCGACCCAGAGCGAGCTCAGGCCGGCCTGCTCGACCGCCTCCGCCAGACCGACGACCTGGAGCGCCCGGTTGGCGGAGTCCGGGGCTGGCTCGGCCGGCACGTCGACGACCGTGAAGGCGCCCAGTCGCATCGGCGGGCGCGACTAGGCGGGGGTAGAAGTCCTTTCAGATGAGGGAGAGTTCCCCCGGGACCGCCGGATCGCCCGCGCCCCGCTCGCGGCCCCGCTGGCGCCGGCGCACACTGCCGCAAGGGACCGTCCGGCGAAAACGCTAATCCGGCCCCGCGAGGTGGACGGCCGTGGGCTGGTAGATCAGCACGGAAGATCGCCGGTTTTGCAAACCGGAGGCCTCGGGTTCAAATCCCGACCAGTCCACTCCCAGCCGACGGCCGCGGGGAAGACGTGGACCCGTCGGCGGCGGACACGATGAGTACGGCGAGCCAGTTCCGCGGCCCCGCCCGCGTCAACCGCGGGCGCGCTGAGGGCGATGTGGGATTCCCGGCTTCGCCCCGAACAGCCTGCGGTAGATCTCGTCGAGCGGCAGCGCCGCATCCACGAACTCGAATCCCGCAGCCCGGGCGCGGGACGGCCAGGCGCGCGCGGCGTTCTTGACCCAGGCCCTCTGCGCGGGTTCGCGCCCCCAGTCGTTGTCGCGGAGCGGATCGTCGAGCCGGCCCCTCAGGAGCCGCCAGCTCGCCTGCAGGAAGATCCGGCGGTCGAACAGCCGAGTGAGCTCGAACATGTTGTCCGACGCGCCGCAGAGCACGACCGTCGGAGCTTGCGCCAAGAATCGGCGGAGGCGGACCTCGTCCCAGTAGTGACGCCAGTCCTCGACCCGCCTCCACTGCTCCTTCGTGATCCGACGGAGGGGGCGACCGTGAAGATCGACAGGGTGGCCCAGACCTCGAACCTCGTCCGCGTCGAAGGCGTTCACCCCGTGGTCCTGAAGGTAGCGCGCCAGCGTGCTCTTCCCGGAGCCCGAGGCTCCGCTGATGAGAACGCGTCCTTCGAGCGTCCGTGGGGCATCGCGCACGAGTCGGCCAGAGAGGACCCCGGGTTAACTGTCCGCTGGACATTCGGCGCTCGACGGCCGCCGGTGCCGAGCCCGCGGGAGTCGGCGCGGCGCAGCGGCTCGTCGTTCGGCCCGACTCGCCGGCGATCGGCGGAGGCCGGGGAGCTCCCGGCGGAGGTCGGCGACCACCCTATCCGAAGGGACCCCGGCGGGAGGGGGCTATACGGGCGACGCACCTGGGGGAGGCCATGCCGGACACCATCTCCGAGGACTCCTCCAATCGACTCGCCCGAGCCGTGCTGCGCGGCCGTCTGGGTCTGCGCCCGAAGGAGCGGCTCACCATCGAAGCCTACCCGACCGCATTGCCGTGGGCGGCGGGGTTCGTGCGCGAGGCCCGCCGCCTGGGCGCCCGCCCGCTGGTCCACTACGAGGACGAGGCCGCCTACTGGGACGCCGTGGAGCACGGCCACGCCAAGGCGATCGGCACGCTCGCCGAGCAGGAGTGGGCCGCGTTGGAGGAGACCGACGTCTACGTCTACTTCTGGGGCCCGGAGGATATCGCGCGCCTGCGACGACTCCCCTCCGCGACACAGGAGGCGGTCGTCGCGTTCAACATGGATTGGTACCGCCGCGCGGCCAAGGCCGGGGTACGCGGCGCCCGGATGGGGATCGCGCGCGCCACCGAGCCGAACGCCCGGCTCTTCGGCGTGGACCTGGCGAGCTGGCGCGATCAGCTCTTGGCCGCGTCGCTCCGCGACCCGAAGGGCATCGCGCCGACTGCGCAGCGCCTCGAGCGTGGCCTCGGGAGGAAGGGCGAGGTGCGGCTGACCCATCCGAACGGCACGGACCTCACGCTCGCCCTGCGGAGCCGGCCGGTCCAGAAGGACCTCGGCCTGCTGGCCCCGGCGAAAGCACGGGGGACGTTCGGGATCATGATCAACGTCCCGCCGGGCTCGGTCTACGTCTCGGTCGACGAGTCGACCGCGGACGGCACGGTCGTCGCCAACCGCCGCACCACGATGCAGGGCGGCGTGCTCGAAGGGGGTCGCTGGACGTTCGAGGACGGTCGCCTCACCAGCGCCCGCTACGCCCGGGGTCAGGCGGAGTTCGATCGGCGCTACCGCGCCGGCACCGGCACCAAGGACCGGCCCTCCTTCCTCGAGGTGGGCGTCAACCCCGCGCTGCGGGGAACGCCGCTCCAGGAGGAGAACGAGTTGGGGGCCGTCACCGTCGGCGTCGGCAACAACGCTGGCTTCGGCGGGAAGAACCGCAGTTCGATCTTCGAGTTCCTCACGCTGGCCGGCTCGACCGTGACGATCGACGGGCGTCCCCTGGTCCGGGCCGGGCGGGTCGTCTAGCGCCCGGCTCAGGATCCCAGCGGACGGCCCACGATCCGACCTGGCGGGCCCTGTACGCGTCGAGGACGCCGGTAGCCTCGCGCCCGGCCGGATAACGCCAAGAGGTCCGGTGCTGCGAGGGGCGCTCGTGGAGGAGAACCTCGACCCGATCCTCATCCAGGTCACCATCCCGCTCCCCATCGCGATGATCCACGCGGCGTTCCTCGAGCCGGCGCGTCTGCGGGGCTGGCTCTGTGACGACGCGTCGGTCGAGCCGCGCGTCGGAGGGGCCTACCGGCTGACGTGGACCGGGGATCCCGCCTTCGCGAGCCCGGGGACGATCACCCAGCTGACGCCGGAGGTCGATCTCGGGTTCCGGTGGTACGCCCCGCCGGCGTTCGCGGCCCTTCTCAACGAGCCCGAGCCGAGGACGAGCGTGTACGTCCGGCTGCAGGAGTCGCCCGAGGGCATCGACGTGACCTTAGAGCAGTCGGGTTGGGGGGCCGGGGAGGCCTGGGAAGAGGCCCGCTCCTGGCATTTCCACTTCTGGGACGAGCGCCTGACGAAGCTGAAGGCCTACCTCATCCACGAGGCCTACGGCTAGCTCGCCCCCGCCGGCGAGCCCGCGGGGACGTACGCGCGGCAGGAGGCCTCCCCGCAGATCGCGCAGGGGCCCGAGGACTCGAGACGGAAGCTCGAGGTGCTGCCGATCGGAAGCGTGACCATGTGGTGGGTCGGATAGTGGCCACATCGGCACCTCCCCTGAGGGACGGCCCCCGAACCGGGCCGGGGCTTCTCCTCCGTCACCGCGGGCGCGACCCGCTGACGGCGGGAAAAGCCTTCGGGGCGGGCCCGACGCTGTAGGGTCCCGAAATCAGTTCCTCTCGGCGGCGCCGTCCGACCGACATCGCTCGGGGCGCCGCCTAGGGCTGGATCCCACGCCCGGGACGAGCCGGCCCCAACGGCCGAGACCGCAGCCCCGTGTTCTGGCCGCGGGATGCTCACGCGCCGAGCAAAGCGCGGGCGCCGTTGATCAGGAACCGGACGTCCGAGGCGAGGCCGACGAAGCGGAAGCCGAGCTCGCTCGCGATCCTCTTCTCCTCCGCGTCGACGGCGAGCGTTCCGGCGACCTTGCCGTGCCGGGCGGTGACCTCGACGACCCGACGCATCGCCTCGCGTACGCGAGGGTGCTTGCGGTCGTCGACGAGGCCCAAGTTCAGGGTCAGGTCCTGGGGCCCGACGAACAGCAGGTCCACCCCGTCGACCGCGGCGATGGCGTCCAGGTTCTCGAGAGCCTCTCGGGTCTCGATCTGCGCGCCGACGAGGACCTCCGAGTTGGCCCTTCTCAGGTAGGCCCCGAGCTCCTTGCCGTACCGGGTCGACGCCGCGGAGGCGATCCCCCGGACGCCGTCGGGGGGGTATCGCGCGAACGCGACGAGCCGGCGCGCCTCGGCCGCGGTGTTGACGAGGGGAGCTAGGACACCCTGGGTACCGGCGTCGAGCGCCTGCTTGACCAGGAACTGGTCCACCGCCCCGACCCGGACGAGGGACGCGGCCCCGCTCGAGGCCTGAAGCGCCGCCATGGCCGCGAGGGTCTCCGGGTTGACCTGGGCGTGCTCGGTGTCGATCATGAACCAGTCGAACCCTAGCCCGTTCAGGGCGTCCAGGCAGACGAGGGAGGAGCTGGAGATCCAGGTCCCGAACGACGGCGTGGTGGCGGTCCGGAGGCGCTCGAGGAGCGGGCTCGCCATCGTCGGCCGGCCGCGGGTAGGGCCGTGCGCGATAAGCCTTCCCCGGAGCCGTGCTCCTGTCCGACGGTCGGGCCCCTCCCGGGACGTCCTGATGAAGGGCCCGGCGCTGGGCGACGCGCGGCGGGCTCGGCCCGAACGCACCGCATGCCGTCGAAGGACCGCTACGAGATCGTCGTCGTCGGCGCGGGGCCGCTGGGTCTGGCCACCGCCTACCACCTGGCGCGGCAGCGACCCGGGCGCTCGCTGCTGGTCGTCGACGCGCTCGCCGGCCCCGGGGAGGGATCGATGGGCGCGAGCAACTCCATGGTGCGCGACGTGTTCAGCTCGCGGGACAACCGCAAGCTCGCCGGCGCCTCGATCGGCTTCTACCGGCACCTCATGGAGTCGGACGAGGCGCTCCGGGAGCCGGTGCCCCTGCTCGATCTGTACGGCTACCTGTGGCTGTTGCCCGAACCGGAGCGAGCCGAGTACGCCCGCCTGCTAGGCGAAGGGCCGGCGTCGATCGACGCGCGCCCGGTCGACCTGGAGACGCTAGCAGGGTTGCCCGGTCTGGCGACCGCCCCCCCACGCTGGTTCGAGGGGGATCGTGGAGGCCGGCCCCCCGCGATCACGGGGGGACTGTTCGGCCGGTGCTGCGGGGCCGTCGCGCCGGAGCTGCTTGCCCGGTACTACCACGACGAGGCGCAGCGGCTCGGCGTCGAGTTCTCCTTCGGGAGCTGCGTGCAGAAGCTGTCGTTCGAGGGCCGGGAGGAGATCCTGCTCCACGAGGAAACCCAACGGCCGTTCGCGTTCCAGGAGCACGTTCGCGACCGGCTGCGGATCTCCGAGGTGCGTTTCGGCGACGGGGGTTCCGTCCGGGCCGACCAGGTCGTGGTCGCGGCGGGCGCCTGGTCCGGGAGGATCCTTGACGCGTTGGGATTCGCCACGGCCTGCAGCCCCCGACCCCAGGGGACCTACTCGGTCGCCGGCCCGGCGGTCGATGCCCTGCTGGACTGGCGCCCCGACCTGGAGCCGATCGCCCGGGATCACGGCCGGGCCCGTCTGCCGTTCGTCATCCTGCCGACCGGCGCGACGCTGAAGCCCGTCTTTCGGCAGCGACGGCTGTGGTTGGGATGCCTGGACACGGTCTCTCGCCCGATCGGGACGTTGGAGGACCCGAGCCGGGAAGGCCGACTGGAGTTCCAGATGGGTCGCCTGGTCGAGCGGAGCTCCTACGCGACCGACCTGCTCCCGGCGATCTCGCCGTACCTGCCGCGGTTCGAGACCGCGGAGGTCCGCCTCGACCGCTGCTGGGGGGGCTACTACAACTTCAGCCCCGACGGCCTGCCGATCATCGCCAACGAGCCGTACGGCGTGGTCTTCGTGGGGGGCGATTCCGGCAGCGGCATCATGAAGGCGGACTCGCTCGGCCGGCTCACGGCCGCGGCGTGCGACGGCGCCTCCGAGGGGACGTTGTTCTCCGGCGAGTCCTATCCCGTCGAGCGGCTGTCGCTCGTCCGGCGTGACGTCGAGCCGGAGAGGATCATCCTGTGACCGGGCGAACCGTCCTGGGGGCGGCGACCCCCTGAACCCCGCCGAGGATCCGCGATGCCCGCCTGGGATGCCGAGCAGTACCTGAAGTTCGAGAGGGAAAGGACCCAGCCGTCCCGGGACCTCGTCGGCCGGATCGACGTCCCGCACGCGCGTCGGGTCGTCGACCTCGGCTGCGGCCCCGGCAACAGCACCGCGGTCCTTCGGGCGCGCTGGCCGTCCGCCGAGACGATCGGAGTCGACAGCTCGGCCGAGATGCTCGATCGGGCCCGGGCGTCGGATCCCTCCGTGACGTGGGTGCAGGCCGACCTCCGGAGCTGGACGCCCACGGGGCCGGTGGATGTCGTGCTCTCGAACGCCGTCCTGCAGTGGGTACCCGACCACGCCAGCGTGATGCCGCGGATCGTCCGCTGGCTCGCCCCCGAGGGCGCGTTCGCCGCGCAGATGCCCGCCAACGTCGACGCCCCGTACCAGCTCGCCGCGGACCGGGTCCGACGTCGAGCGCCGTGGAGCGAGCTCGGGAGCTCCGCGCTCCCGTCCTTTGGCGTGGAATCCCGAGGGTTCTACTACGACCTATTGGCCCCGCTCACGTCGCGGATCGAGCTCTGGGACACCGAGTACGTCCACGTGATGCCCGGGCCCGAGGCGATCGTCGCGTGGACCGCCGGGACCGGCCTGCGGCCCTGGTTGGCCACGCTGCCGGGGGACGATGCCCGCCAGCGGTTCCTCCGGGAGTACGCGATCGAGCTGGAGGACGCCTATCCGCGGCAGCACGACGGCCGGCGGCTGTTCCCGTTCCTGCGTCGCTTCCTGCTCGCGTACCGTTGAGGATCGCGAAGATCCCGCGGCCGAGGATCAGTCGATCCGCTTGCGCATCAGGAGAAAGTCGTGGTACTTCCCCCCACGCTGGAACGCCCGGGGGGCGGTGCCGTACGGCTCGAAGCCGAGCTTGGCGTAGAGCCGGTGCGCGCCGGCGTTGATCGGGATCACCGAGAGGCGGACCTCCTCGAAGCGGCCGCGACAGGCGTCCAGGGCGTGGCGGAGGAGCGCCTCGCCGATGCCCCGCCCGCGGTAGCCGTCCCGGACCTCCACGCCCAGGACGCCGACGTGACGGGTCTCGACGTGATGGCCGTCGGGCCGGATCGAGCAGAGGCCGACGACGGTCCCGTCCTCCCGGGCCACCGAGCAGACCGCGTGGCCCTCCAGGATCGCGCGCTGCAGCTCCCCGAACCACGAGGCGAGCTCCCCGGGCGTCGGGCGGACCGGGCTCGACACCATCCCGAAGTTCGGGTCGATGGCGATCTGGTCGTACCGGTGGAGGCGGAGCGCGGCGACCCCCTCGAAATCGCCCCAGTCGACCGGTCGGACCTCCATCGGCGCGCGGGTTCTACCCGCGCCTCGGAGCGCCCGCCCGAAGAAACGGTACTCGGCCCGAGGCTCGGCGGCGCCGGGGTGATCAGCTGCCGAGACGTCGCGCCCCTAGACGCCACCCAGGTTGGGCGCGTCCGCGGACGCGCGGCGTCGTTCCGGCGGTCGTCGCGCCGGGGGACGGGTCCCTGACGGCTCGGCTATAGCGCCGAGACCGCTGTCGCCCTCGTGGACGTCCTCGGCTGCCCGCTACCGGAGGACCGGCGCTACGACGTCGAGCAGGGGGTCTGGTGGCAGGACGACCCCGAAGGGGGGACCGGGAGGATCGGGCTGCTCGCGTCGCTCTCGGCGTTCGCCGGTCCGATCCGCGAGCTGACCTTCCGGCCCGTCGCCGGGCCGCTCCCCCGAGGCCGCAGCGTCGCGACGGTCGAGAGCGTCCGGTTCACCGGCGCGATACGGCTACCCGTCGACGCCGAAGTCGTCGAGCGGAACGAGGAGCTCCCGCGACGACCACGGCTCCTCAACGACCGGCCGTACGACGAGGGTTGGGTCGTGCGAGCGCGTCCGGCCCGGACGGGCGAGGCGGCGGCGACCCTCGGCACGGCCGCGGAGGTCCGCGGGCGGGTCGAGGAGGAGATCCGCGCTCGCCGGGTGCGCTGCTGGCCCCTCACGCCCGAGACGGAGCTGATCGAGGTCGGGGCGGAATGCGCCGCGGTCCTCGTGCGCCTCAACGAGGAGCTCGCGCGACGTGCCCCTGGGGAGGGGCTCCTCCTCGTCACCGACGATCCGACGAGCCCGATCGAGATGGTCCGCTGGTCCGATCAGACCGGCGAGGCGGTCCGCGCGCACCGCCAGGAAGGGGAGCTCCACCAGTTCCTGGTCGAGAAGCTCGCGAACCCCGTGCCGCGGAGTCGGGGTCCCGAGGGCGGGCGCTCGCCGCCCTAGCGCTCGATCGGCGTGCGGACGAGGTTCCCCCACTCCGTCCAGGACCCGTCGTAGTTCCGGACGTCCGGGTAGCCGAGCAGGTAGCGCAGGACGAACCACGTGTGGCTCGAGCGCTCGCCGATGCGGCAGTACGTGATCACCGGAGCGGCGGGCCGGATCCCCTGGGCGTGGTAGATCGCCTCGAGCTCCTCGCGGGACTTGAACGTCCCGTCGTCGCGCACCGCCTGGGCCCAAGGGATGTTCTTCGCCCCGGGGATGTGGCCGCCGCGCTGGGCATGCTCGGTCGGATACTCGGGGGGCGCGGTGATCTCGCCCGAGAACTCCTTCGGCCCACGGACGTC
>JASIDM010000055.1 GCA_030044695.1 Thermoplasmata archaeon | reverse complement strand
ACGGTGGTCGGGATCCGCGAGGCGAACGTCGGCAGCCCGGTGTACAAGTACATCGACTACCTGATCCCGGGGCTGATCGGCTTCTCGATCCTCACGAGCCCGATGTTCTCCCTGGTCGACATCAGCTCCTCCTACCGCAAGGAGGGGATCTTCCGCCAGCTCTCCCTCACCCCGCTGAGCCGCTCCGAGTGGCTGACGGCGAGGGTCGCCTGGTACGTCGTCCTCACGTTCGTCTCCGCGGGGATCATGATCGGCACCGGGATCGGGCTGTTCGGCGCCCACGTCACCCTGACCCTCGGGGTCCTGCCGTTCCTCGTCGTCGGGCCGTTCTTCTTCGTCTCCCTGGGGATGCTCTGCGGCTCGGCGGCCCGGACGCCGGAGAGCGCGGCGCTCATCGGCAACATCGTCACCTTCCCGATGATGTTCCTCTCGGGAACGTTCTTCCCGGTCTCGAGCTTCCCTGCGGGGCTCCAGGCGTTCACCCGCATCCTGCCGCTGTACTACGTGATCGACGGGCTGAACGCGGTGATGCTGTTCTCGAACCCGGTCCGGGCGGCGACCGACCTCGCTATCGTGCTCGTCAGCTCGGTGGTGGTGTTCGTCGCCGCGGTGCGGCTGTTCCGGTGGAGGGACGAGTGAGCGCCGGGCCGTCCGTCGACCCGGAGCGGTTCCGCCACGCCATGGGCCGTTGGGCGACGGGGGTCAGCATCGTCACGGCCCACCACGAGGGCGTCGACGCCGGCCTGACGGTGAACGCCCTGCTCTCCGTCTCCCTCCGACCCCCGACGGTCCTCGTCAGCCTCCAACGGGACGTCGACACCCTGCCGGTGCTTCGGCGCGCCGGAGGGTTCGGGGTCAGCTTCCTCGCCGCCGACCAGCCGGAGCTGAGCCGGCGGTTCGCCCAGTCGGTCCCGTCCGAGGCGAAGTTCCGCGACGGGGGGTGGCACCGGGGGTCCACGGGGGTACCCCTGATCGACGGCGCCGTGGCGGCCCTGGAGTGCCGCCTCGTCAGCATGACCCCGACGTTCGACCACGAGCTCGTGGTCGGCGAGGTCGTCGGGATCGAGGAGCGGCCCGACGCGGAACCGCTCCTGTTCTTCCGTGGCCGGTACGCCGACGTGGAGCGGGACGGCCGGATCCGTCTCGGCGGGGGTCCCGGGTGAGCCCCCGACAGCGCGCCGGCGCCCGGTACGTCGCACGGGCGCGGCCGGGGCCGCTTTAAGTCGCCCTCGGCGTCGCAGGGCGATGGCCGAGCCCCCGCGGCGGGTACGGCTCGCGGTGATCGGGAGCGGACCCGCCGGGCTGACCGCCGCGCTCTACGCCGCCCGGGCCGAGCTGCGCCCGGTGGTGGTCGGAGGCGTCCCGGCCGGGGGCCAGCTGCTGATCACCACGGACGTGGAGAACTACCCGGGATTCCCGGACCCGGTGATGGGTCCGGAGCTCGTCGAGCGGATGCGCCGCCAGGCGCTGCGGTTCGGGGCCGAGTTCGTCGACGACAACGTCCGGGCCGTCGACCTTCGGTCCCGCCCGAAGAGGCTGGAGACCGGCACCCACGGTTCGCTCGTCGCCGAGGCCGTGATCGTCGCCACCGGCGCGACCGCCCGGTGGCTCGGGCTGCCGTCCGAGCAGCGCCTGCTCGGGCACGGGGTCAGCGCCTGCGCGACGTGCGACGGGTTCTTCTTCAAGGGCCGGGACCTCGTCGTCGTCGGCGGAGGGGACACCGCCCTCGAGGAGGCGCTGTTCCTCACGCGGTTCGCCTCCACGGTGACGATCGTCCACCGGCGGGATCGCCTGCGGGCGAGCCCGATCATGCAGGAGCGGGCCCGGAGCCATCCGAAGATCGTCCTGCGGTTCAACGCGGAGGTCGCCGAGGTCCTCGGGGACGGGACGGTCCGCGGGGTGCTCCTGCGGGACACGAAGACGGGCGCGACGACGGAGCTCGCGGCCGGCGGGCTGTTCGTGGCGATCGGTCACGATCCGGCGACCGAGGTGTTCCGCGGGGCCCTCGAGCTGGATGCCGAGGGGTACGTCCGGGTCCACGACGGGACGCGGACCAGCGTGGACGGGGTCTTCGCCGCCGGCGATGTCCGCGACCGCCGCTACCGTCAGGCCGTCACCGCGGCCGGGGACGGCTGCATGGCCGCGATCGATGCCCAGCGCTGGCTCGAGGAGCACGGCGAGGGCTCGGGGTAAGGGGCGTCGTTCCCGGACCCTGCGCGGGAGGCTTTATGAGCGCCGGTCCCGCTAGGCTGCGAGGAGCCGGCGCGTGCCGAGCAAGAAGAGCCTGCACATCGAATCGAGCGGCCAGCTGTGCATCTACTGCGGGGCCTGCGTCGGGATCTGCCCGCTCAACTGCATCTACCTGGACGAGACCCGGATCACGTTCGACGAGAAGATCTGCACCCGCTGCGAGGTCTGCGTGAAGGCCTGCCCGGTCGGGGCGATCGAGATCGGCTGACCGGCCGGGAGGATCCGCCCCATGCCCCAGGACGTGAGGACCGACGTCCTCGTGATCGGCGGGGGCCCCGCGGGCAGCATGACGGCCAAGTGGGCCGCCCGGTCCGGGGCGAGCGTCCTGCTCCTGGAGAAGCGCCAGGAGATCGGGAGCCCGGTCCGCTGCGGCGAGGGGATGAGCAAGGACTGGCTCCGCGAGGTCGAGATCACCCCCGGCCGCTGGATCAACGTCGAGGTCGAGGGGGCCCGCATCTTCTCCCCGAGCGAGAAGATCTTCGAGATCAACGAAAAGCACGCCGGCAACGAGGTCGGCTATGTCGTCGAACGCGACGAGTTCGACAAGCAGCTCGCCATCGACGCGGCGAACGCCGGCGTCGAGATCCGCCTGAAGACTGCGGCGGTCTCCATGCTCCGCGAGAACGGCCGGATCGCCGGCGCCCGGGTCAAGCAGTTCGGCGAGACGTACGACGTCCGGGCCAAGGTGACCGTCGGCGCCGACGGCTTCGAGAGCCAGGTCGGCCGCTGGGCGGGGATCCCCACGAACATCGCCATGCGGGACATGGACACCTGCCTGCAGTACCGCATGACGAACGTCGGCTGCGACGTCCGCTACTGCGACTTCTACCTCGGCAAGGTCGCCCCGGGAGGCTACGTCTGGGTCTTCCCGAAGGGCGACGGGCTCGCCAACGTCGGCATCGGCGTGCAGGTCAGCCAGGTGAGCAGCCCCGCCGACGCGCGGACGTACCTCGACCGGTGGATCGCCCGGCACCCGGAGTACGCCAAGGGCAAGAAGATCGACATGGTCGGCGGCGGGGTCTCGATCTCCGCGCCGCTCAAGCAGACGGTGACCGACGGGCTGATGCTCGTCGGCGACGCCGCGCGGATGATCGACCCGCTCACCGGCGGGGGGATCGCCAACGGCTGCATCGCCGGCAAGATCTGCGGCACCGTGGCGGCCGAGGCCGCCGCCACCGGCGACGCCTCGAAGGAGTTCCTCCAGCGCTACGAGAAGGGCTGGCGGGCCCGGCTCGAGGAGAAGCTCTACCGCAACTGGCTCGCGAAGGAGAAGCTCGTCACCCTGAGCGACGAGACGTTCGACAAGATCGTCGACGTCCTCGCCGGCGTCCGTCTGGAGAAGCTCAGCGTGCACAACATCCTCAAGGCGGTCCACACGAAGTATCCCGAGGTGACCAAGGAGTTCGAGGCGTTCCTCTGAACGCCCCCGCGGTCGATGCCCGGCGCGCCGAACCGTCCCCCCGAGGTCGCGGCC
>JASIDM010000054.1 GCA_030044695.1 Thermoplasmata archaeon | reverse complement strand
GGTCGACCTTGCCGCCCGCGGCTCGGACGACCTCGATCAGGCGGACGAGGGTCCCGCCGGTCGTCGTGGTGTCCTCGATCAGCAGGACCCGCGATCCCGGTGGGATCTCGCCCTCGAACGCCTGCCTGGTGCCGTGCTCCTTTGGCGCCTTGCGGAGCACCACGAACGGCCGGCGCAGCTGCAGGGCGACGGCCACGAGCAGCGGGACGGCGCCGAGCTCGACGCCGGCGAGCCGGTCCTCCGAGCCGACCCTGGCGGCGAGCGCCCGCGCGAGACCCTCGAGGCGGTCCGGGTCGGGCCAGGCCCGCTTGACATCGATGTAGACATCGCTCGTCGCCCCCGATGCGAGGGTGAACGTGCCGAAGCGGACAGCCTGCGCGGCGAGCAGTTCGCGCGCCACGCGGGCCGCGTCCCAGGGCCGAGCGTCGGCGCTCACCATGGCACCTTCTTCAGGCCGGCGTGGAAGCCGATCCAGTTGAACGCGGCGTGCAACCCGAAGGTGAACACGACCAGCCATAACAGCGCTTCCCAGGAAGCGAAGACGCTGACGAAGAGACCGGGATCGACGGCGGCCCCGACGAGGATCGGCACCGCCACGAACGGCAGCTGATCGAGGACGAGCGCGCGGGCCCCGCTCGGACGCCCCAGACGCCGCTTCAGGAACGAGCCGAGGGCATCGCCGGTCATCGCCCCGTAGGTCACGAGGGCGACGATCGGCGCGGCCGCGAGGACGCTGGGTCCCCATCGGGGAACGAGGGCGAGGTTCGGCGGCGCCGCCAGGATCAGCCCGGCCTCGAGGAGCCCGAACGGCAGGGCGAGCGTCGCGCCGACGAGGAACCCGCTCCAGGTCTTGGACGGTCCGAGGATCCTCCGCCCGTCGTGCGGCCAGCTCCGGCCGAGGTCCATCGGAGGACCGCGGCCCCGGGGCAGGGTGGCGAAGGCGCTCGCGAGGTACGCCGGCAGCAGGACCCAGAGGACGGCGAGCGCCGACCGCTCCAGCGGGGGCAGCAGACGGGCGACCCCCTACGATCCGAGGACGAACCGCTCGATCGTCCGGGCGACCCCGGCGATCCGGGCGGGATCGACGCTCTCGTCGACGTCGTGGATGTTGGAGCTCGGGTCCATGCTGCCGAAGACGAGGGCCGGCAGCGGCGAGCCGGAGGGCGTGAGGAGGCCCCTTAGCGAGCTCGCGTCGGTCCCGCCGTACTCGCCGAAGACCCCGGCCTCGCCGAGCTCGGCCGCCACGATCCGCTCGAGCCGGACCGCGGACGGGTGGTCGGGTCGGAGCGCGTACCCCGGACGGCACCGGGACGGCGGGGCGACCAGCTCCACGCGCCCGAGAGCGGGCCGGCACGCTGGCGAGCCGCCTCGAGCGCCGCCGAGGTCCCTTGGTCGAGCTCCATCTCCGGGGGGAGGCGGAGGTCGACGGTGTACGTCGCCGAGCGCAGGGGGCCATCGTCCAGGACGCCGTCGACGACCGCCCGGCCGAGCAGCTCGAGGGTCGCCGGCACCGGGTTGTGGCCGCGGTGGGGGTAGCCGCCGTGGGTCGCCACGCCGATGAGCTGGAGGACGAGGGCCCCGGCCGGCGGGCCGAGCGCCGTCGCGCCCCCGACCTCGAGCGTGAACGGCGCGGCAACGTGCTCCCCGAGGCGCGCGCGAGCCGCCGCGAGCCGATCGGCCGGACCGGAGAGGACGAGGGTGACGGCCCTCGCGATCTGGTTCGCCGCATCGCTCTCGGCATGGGCGGCGAGCAGGCGGAGGCCCGATCCTCCAGGCTCGCCCACGAGGTCGAGCTTGGTGACGCTCGCCCGGCCGGTGAGGACCGGCTCCGGGGCTCCGCGGTCGGGCCAGTCCGGCGAGCGGTAGACGGACCTCCAGGTACGGGCGAGGTCGTGGAGCCCGACCAGCTCGGTGCCGTAGCGGACCGCCTCGCCGAGACGGACCGGGGGCCGGAAGCTCCCCTCGAGGAACGCGACCCCGCTCGAGCCGACGGTCGTATGCGGGCTGCCGTCCGGGATCAGGGCGACGTCCCCGACGACCAGGCGGTCGGTGCTGCCCGGCGCGAGGCCGTCGTCGTGCTCCCGCATCGCCTCGATGCCGCCGAGGCCGCCGGTCTCCTCGTCGCAGCAGGCGAGCAGGCGGACGTTCCGCGCGAGCGACTCCGCCTCCGCGAGGCGACGGAGGGCGAGGAGCGTCGACGTGATCCCGCTCCCGAGGTCGTCGTTCGCGCCCCGGCCGTAGAGCCGCCCGTCCGGGCGGAGGGTGAGCGTGTGCGGAGGGCTGTGCCAGCGCGACCGCTGCTCCACCGGGACCGGCACGACGTCGTAGTGGGCCAGCACGAGCACGGTCTCCGGCGCGCCGCGGTCGAGGTCGACGATGACGTTCGGGCGGGGGATGCCACGGAGGGCGTCGTCCTGCCGCTCGAGCAGCGGGTCGTAGATCCGGGTCGCGAGGCCGAACCGTCGGGCCCACCGGGCGATCGCGTCGGCGGCGCGGGCGTAGCCGGGCTTCTCGAACCGGCCGGCGGCGAGGTCCTCGAGGTTCGTCGGGGCGATCGCGACGAGCTCCTTCAGCAGATCGAGCCCGGCCTCGTCGCCGATCCGGGCCGCGGCCGACGCCTCGGCGGGGGAGTCGACGCGCCCCACCGCCCGCTCACCTCACGACGAGCGCGACCACAAGGGCGCTGGTGAGCAGGAGGACGAGCGCCGCCGGGAACATGTTGGCGAACATCGCGAGCGTGTCGCCGAGCGAGGTCAAAAGCCGTGCGGTGTAGCCGGGCCCGAGGACGCGGACCGACGGCACGACGCGGCTCCCGAAGCGGACCTCGCACGGGCGCAGGTCCGCCTTGGCCGACTCCAGGAGCGCGCGGAGGTCCCGGGCCAGCGAGGCGACCGGATACCGCTCCCCCACGGGGTTGATCCCCCCGTCGACCTCGTGGACGACGTGGTTGTCGGTCGTCAGCACCTCGGCGACGTCGACGACCGTCTCCAGCTCCGCGACGATCGTCGCGCGCGCCCCGGCGACCAGGTTGTTGCCGTCGATCAGGACGTAGCCCGTCGTCGACGGGCCGCTCTTCACGACGAGGGCGCGAAGCCCCTGGGGGCCGATCCCGTCATCGCCGATCGAGTAGCCGCCGCGGCTCGCCACCCCGACCTCGATCGGGCCGTCCCGGGCGACCGCCTGGGCGGCCCGGAGGGCGGCCCGCGCGTCGGTCAGCAGCCGCTCCGCGGCGGGGCTGCCGTAGGAGATGTCCCCCTGGCGCTCGACGTAGGAGTTGTGGGCGTCGATGAGCAGCGGTCGCGGGCCGCCGTCGCGGGAGAGCTCGCGCACGAGCCGGTCGGCGACGGCGAAGGCGATGTCGTCCGTCGGCGCCGGCGCCTGACTGACGACCACGAGGGCGACGTCCCCGAGCAGCTGGGCCCGCGCCGTGCTCGCGGGGTCGGCGGCGACGAGCGGGCTCGACCGGGGCGGGAGGACGGTCCCCCCCTCCCCGAGCAGGCCCCGGGCCGCGGCCCCGACCTGCTGGACCTCGGCGCCGCTCGGGAGGTCGAGGTCGTGGTCGCACGGGGTGTGCGGGACGAAGACCGTGCCGGCCTCGGGACCGAGGGCCTCGGCGAGCTTGCGGGGGAGATCGCTCGCCCCGAGGGCGGCGAACGGACCCGGATGCACCGTCGGCAGCACCACCGTCGCCGCCGTTCGGCCGTCCCGGGAGAATCGGAGGAGGTCGACCCGGAGGTCCGCCAGCACGGGCGAGGCGAGGAAGAACGCCTCGAGCTTGGACGTCGCCTCCTCGTCCCGCCGTCCGACGTGATCGAGCAGCGGCCGGATCAGCGACACCCCGGAGTGATGGAACTCCCGGCGGATCGGCCGGTCGGCGGCATGGAGCACGACCAGGGCGCACACGACGGCCAGGGCGAAGTCGACCGGCACGCTCGCCAGCGAGGCCGTCGTCGGGTGGACGAGGGCGTAGAAGCCGACGAGCTGCAGCACCGGTTGGACCAGCGCGGCGGGGAGGGAGCGGCCGTGGCTGGGCGCGGAGACGCCGTACAGCGTGAGCTCCCGGAACCACAGCACCGGGGCGGCGAGGAACGGCCCGAGGAGGACGATCGGGGGGACGATCGACGGCCACCGGTCGAGCGCGCCCCGCCAGGCGGCGGCGAGCGGCAGCTCCACCAGCAGCGGCGTGAGGGCGAGGAACACCGACCGGTGGAACTCGAACCGACCGCCCAGCGCGCGGGCGATCGGCGTCGTGAGCACGGCCGCGCCCAACGCGGGGGCGAGGAACGCGAAGAGCCACCCACGCAGCCACTCCGGGCTCGGCGGGGGCCAGACGAGGACGCCGAGGGCGAGCGTCGCCACGGCGATCAGGCCGGTCGTGGCGAGGGGGGGAGGGGCTCGGAACAGCACGCCGGGCCGGCGCGCGGCGCTCGGCGGTCGCGCCGGCGGGCCCGGTGGGCTATCGCCGGCGGCCACGCTGCACCTCCGCGACGATGGCCCGGAACGCCTCGCCGATCCCGGCCTCCTCGGTGACCGAGCCGGTCACGAGGACGTCGGCCCCCGCTTCGAGGAGCGGACGGGCGTCGGCGCCGGAGCGGATCCCTCCTCCGACCACGAGCGGGACCCGGATCGCCCCCCGCACCGCCCGGACCAGGCCCGGCGGGACCGGCGACGGCGCGCCGGAACCCGCTTCGAGGTAGACGAGCCGCATGCCGAGCATCTCGGCGGCCAGGGCGTAGCCGGCGGCAAGCTCCGGCGCGTCCCGCGGGACGACGTCGACCTGGCCGACCTCCCCGACCCGCATCCCGGGCGCGACGACCAGGTACCCCATCGGGATCGCCTCGAGCCCCATCGCCCGCACCACCGGGGCCGCGCGCGCGTGGGCCCGGACCACGAGATCGAGGTTCCGCGAGTTCAGCAGGCTCATGAACAGGATCGCGTCCGCCTCGGGCGCGAGCGACCCGGGCCCTTCGGGGAAGATGATCGTCGGGACCTGGACCGACCGGCGGATCGCGGCGGCCGCCTCGCCCACGAGCTCTCGAGAGATCCCGGTCGACCCTCCGAGGAGGATCGCCGCGCTCCCCGCCCTGACGGCGGCCCGCGCGAGGCTCGCCGCCCGGTCACCGGGGGACTTCTCCGGGTCGATCAGGGTGACATGGATCGGCCCGCCCTCGAGCTCGTCGCGCAGCCGGCGCTCGACCGGGCCGATCGTCGTGGTGAACCTCACCGGAACGCCACCGCCAGGAACGCGCCGAGCGCGATCGCCATCGCGCCCTTGCTGACGGTCTGCTCGAACCGCAGCCGCCGGGGGAGCCACGCGACGGAGACGACGAACACGAGGTCCGCCAGCGCGACGACCGCCGCGTAGGCGATCCCCGCCGCCGACCTCGGGTCGAGGTACCACAGGAACGGCGTCACGCTCAGCGCGATGGCGGCGACCACGGACGCGCGCGCGAGGCGCGACGCGGTCGCCACACCGTGGACCTTCGGCACCGTCGACCGACCCGTGTCCCCCGCGATGTCCTCGGTGTCCTTGATCACCTCTCGGGAGAGGGTCGCGAGCAGGGCCATCGCCGCGAACGGGAGGACGTAGACCGGCCGACCGACCGCGGCCCCGCCGTACAGGAACACCATCGCCGTGAGCCCCCCCACGGTCAGGTTCCCCACGAGACCCCGCGCCTTCCACCACCGCTCGTAGGCGACGAGTCCGGCGATCGCCACGACGAGGATCACGCCGACCCAGAGCTCGCGAAGCGCGACGGGGACCGCCACGACGACGCCGGCGGTGAACAGCGCGAGCGTGAGCGTCCTCGCCCCCGACGGGGTGACCTCGCCCGTGACGAGGGGGCGGTCCGGATGGTTCAGTCGGTCCCCTTCGAGGTCGCCGAGATCGTTGAGCACGTTGCCGGCCGCGGTGACCAGCGCGGTCGAGAGCGACGCCAGCAGCAACAGCGTCCAGGCGAGCCGACCGAGCTCGAACCCGAGGGCCGCGGCCGCGAGCCCGCCGACCACCGTGCCGACGAACGAGACGAGGACGTTGGCCGGGCGGACGAGACGAAGCCCTCCCCGCACGGGCGGCGATGCCCGCCCCCGAACGATAACGGTTGTGGCCGAGGTGGCGCGTGCCGGTTCCTGCCGGCGCTCGCCGCGAGCACGGCCGGTCCCGTCGGGCCGACGCCGGCCGTTATATCTCGCGGCGGCTCGGCCCGCGCCGATGGCGACCGGCCGCGTGCCGCGACCTCCGCACCGTCACTTCACGCTCGCCAACGGCCTCGAGGTGGTGCTCGCCCCGGACCGTCAGAGCCCGACGGCGAGCGTCTGGGTCTGGTATCGGGTCGGCTCCCGGAACGAACGGCCCGGCATCACCGGCGCCTCGCACTGGGTCGAGCACATGCTGTTCGAGGGCTCGCCCCGCTACGGCAAGGGCGAGATGGACCGGGCCGTGGTCCGCGTCGGGGGGGAGCTGAACGCCTTCACCGACGTCGACTTCACCGCCTACTTCTCCACCGTCCCGCGGGAGCACCTCGCCGTGCCCCTCGACATCGAGTCCGACCGGATGACCCGCGCGCTGATCACCGACGAGGAGGTCGCCCGGGAGCGGACGGTGATCTTCTCGGAACGGGAGGGGAACGAGAACTGGCCGGAGTTCCGGGTCGAGGAGGAGCTGTGGCAACTCGCCTTCCGGGAGCATCCGTACCGCTGGGACCCGCTCGGGCGCAAGGACGACATCGCCCGGATGTCGGCGCAGGAGCTCCGGGACTACTACCGACGCTTCTACGGCACCCGGAACGCGGTGCTGGTGGTCGCCGGAGGCTTCGAGGCGGGGCCGATCGCCGAGGAGGTCCGCCGCCGGTTCGGCCCGCTGCCCGCCGGCGGCGAGAGCATTGCGGTGCGCGAGGTCGAGCCCCCGTCGCGCGGGGAACGCCGCGCCGAGCTCGCGGGGCCCGGCACGACCCCGTACCTGCAGATCGGCTACCGCGCCCCGGCCGTCGGCGACGACGCGGCCGCGTCGACCCTCGTCCTGGACGCGGTCCTCGGCGGCGAGAACCGGCTCTTCTCCGCCGGCGGGGGCTGGGGACGGTCCGGCGAGCATCCGAGCTCCCGGCTGTTCCGAGGGCTGGTCGACCCCGGGCTCGCCGTCCGCGCGACCAGCGAGTGGCGCCCCCGACGCGACCCGGGCTTATTCACCGTCCAAGCGCTCGCCGCCCCGGGCGTCTCCCTCGACCGGCTGGAGCCCGCGACGCTCCGGCTGCTCGGGCGGCTCGCCGAGGACGGTCCTCGCCCGTCGGAGGTCGAGGAGGTTCGCACGAAGGTGCGCCGCACCGCGGCCCTCGCCTACGAGGGAGCCAGCCGGACCGCCTTCCGGCTCGGATACTTCTCGGTCCTCCGCGAGCCCCGTTTCGAGGACGAGATCTTCGCCGCGGTCCTGCGGGTGACCCCGCGCGAGGTGCGCGACCGCGCGAGGGAGCTGTTCGTGCCGGAGCGCCGGGTGGTGGTCCGGTACCGACCGGTCGCGGAGGCGGTCGATGGCTGAGGCGCGCGACCCGCTGACGATCCGCTACCTCGAGCCGGTGGGGCGGCTCACCGTGGTCCGTCAGGACCCGCCGGCGAGCGCGGCCAGCTTCTCGGCGACGTACGTCGGGCCCGGAGGATGGGGGTTCGACGCTCCGGGGGCCGAGGGGACGGCCCGGCTCGTCAATCAGCTGGTCACGAGCGCCGCCGGGCCGTACGATCGCGTCGAGCTCGCCCGTCGCCTCGATCGGGCCGGCGCGACCCTGAGCCGCCAGTGCGCCCCGGAGTCCTCCGAGGTGACCGTCTGGGGTCCCGCCGACGCGTGGGAGCCGCTCCTCGGCCTGCTCGCGCTGGTCGTCCAGCGACCGCGGTTCGACCCGGACGACGTCCAGCGGGCGCGGCGGCAGCTCGTCGAGCGGCAGCTGCGGGAGGCGACCCAGCCCGCCCACCGTGCCGAGCGGGAGCTCCTGCTCGGGATCTTCCCCCCCGGTCACCCGTACCGGGGCACCGGACTGGGGACCTCCCGGACGGTGAGGGCCCTCTCGCGCGAACGGCTCCGGAGGTTCCACCGAGAGCACTTCACGGGAGAAGGGGGGCTGCTCGTCGTCACCGCGCCCGCTCGGGATCGGGCCGTTCGCGCCGCCGCGGCCCGGCTGTTCCGCACGCTGGCGGAGGCCCGCTCGCCGACGCTCCGTGCGGCGGCGCGTCGACCTTCGAAGGGGTCCAAGCGTTCGGTCGACCTTCCCGGCCGATCGCAGGTCGAGGTGCGCCTCGGAGGACCGTCGATCGTCCGGGGGGACCCTCGCTACCCGGCCGCGTTCCTCGCCAACGAGATCCTCGGCGCTCGCCCCCTCCTCTCGCGCCTCTTCCAGAGGGTCCGGGAGCGCGGGGGTTTGGCCTATCACGCGTCGAGCGCCCTGGAGGCGATGCGCCTCGCGGGGTACTGGGTCGCGCAGGCCGGCACGGGCGGGGACCGTTGGAGGAGGGTCCTGCCGATGGTCACGGGCGAGCTGCGCCGACTCCGTCGTGAGAACCCATCCCCGACGGAACTCGACCTGATCCGGGAGAGCGCGATCGGCGAGCTGCCGCTCTCCCTGGAGTCGACCGCGGAAGCGCACGAGCTCGCCGTCGAGGCCGCCTACCACCGGCTCCCCGAGGACCACTGGCGCCGGTGGCCCGCCACGCTGCGCGGGGTGAGTCCGACGGAGGTCCGGGAGGCCGCCGAGGCGGCGTTCGGGTCGTCCGGCTCGGTCCAGGTCGTCGTGGGACCTCTCGGCCCGGCGTAGGGTCGGCCCGCGCCCCTCGCCCCGGCGGTGCGTCCGCACAGATGCGCATTTATACGCGGAGGCAGTACCGGGGGCATGCCGACCCGCCCCCGCCTCGAGCCCCCGCCCGCCGGGATGCTTCGGAAGAACATCACCATCACCCCGGAGGAGGCGGCGTTCCTGGAGCGCCACCCCGAGATCAACCAGAGCGCGCTGTTCCGCCAGATCGTCGAGAGCCTGATGCTCGCGGAGCGGTCGCCGTCCGTCGCGTCGACCCAGTCGCTCCGCCTCGGGAAGGCGGTCTACCGTTCCGGGGCGATCATGTTCCAGAAGTCGGAGGGCTCGGGCCGCTAGGCCCCGGGCGCTGTTCCGCTCCCCGTCGCGCCGCCTCCCCGTCCCGAAGTTCCGTCGCGATCCCCACGATCGAGGGGTGGGTTCGGTCGCGCGCCGTAGCGAAGACCACCCCTTCGGCCCCCGGGGTCGCCTCGAAGGCGGCCTGGGCGGTGACCCGGTCCAGTTCCTCGAGCGCGTGCCGGGAGAGGATGTGCCCGAACGCCCACCGACGGCTTCGGCAGAGATCGGTGAACCTCGGGGCGTAGTGCCCGCCGCCGGCCGCGAGGGCTACCCGATCTGCAGGGTCCGGGACCGCCGTTCGAAGGGCGCGCCCGAGGGCCTCGACCTCGGGACCGGTGGGGGCCCCTCCCTCGGGGACGGCGACCTCAACGAACGCCGCCGCCACCCCGAGCTCCGGGCCATGATGGGTCGCTTCGAACGTGGCGGGGAGCCCGAGACGCGTCCCCTCCTCCTGGAGCACCCGGAGGATGGCGGCGGCGCGTCGCGGCTCGGTCGGGACGAGGGTCCGAGGTCGCCCGCCGAGCTCGGCGGTGGCCCCCGGATTCCCGAGGGGATGCACCGTCAGGCATCGCGCCCCGGTGCGGCTGCGGTGGACCGACGGGAAGAGCAGGGTCGGTTCTTGCGCGCGGAGCTCCGGGGGGAGACGGGCGTCGAGGAGTTCGTCGTGGATGTGCGGTCCCGGTCGCCGGAGGGTGAGCAGGCCCTCCGGGGTGCGACGGACGGCCGCGCCGCCCACATGGTCTCCGGTCGCCGCAGGGACGCCCCAGAGCTCGGAGAGGGCGGCCGCCACGGGATCCGGCTCGGACAACACCACGAGCACGGGCCGCTCCATGGTCCGCGCTCGGCCGTCCAAGGGCGCTCGCGACCGGACGGTCGGGTCGTCCCCGGACCCTACCTAGTGCTCGTGGTGGTCAGGGTAGGCCAGGTCGCGGGCGTAGTACGAGCCGTACTGGTCCCTCATCCGGACCACGTCCGGCTCCTGGGCGCAGTAGATCCAGTTCGTCTGATAGCAGACCGGGCACTTCGTGAAGATCATCCCGATCACCGCCCCGATCAGGAGGATCGCCCCGACCCAGACGAAGATGATCCCGTAGTTGATGGCACCGTGGTGCGGCGCCTCGGGGCTCACCCCGAAGATCACGAAGATCGCCCCCAGGAAGAGCATGGGAAGGAACCGGGTGATGACGTGCCATCCTCGCCAAGGGTAGGCCCCGTTGCCGTTCTCCTCGGCCATCACCCACCTCCCTGCTGCGCAGGCTCCGAACCCCACCGAGAGCGGGCCCCGAAGGGCGTGGGCGTCCCTGGCCCGGTGCCGAAGCGCCTCCCGCTCACACCGGCCGTAGGCGTTGCCTCCTGATATTCGTTGGCCTCCCCAACCGGTGGCGGTCGGAGCGAAGCCGGTGCCCTCGAAGCTTTGAAGGCCAGCCCAGGGCAGTTGACCTGGCCACGCCGACGAACATCGAGGACCCCTACCGAGCTACCGCGCCGCCCTATCCCGTGGACCCGAGAGAAGAAGGGAGAAAGGGTTGGAGACCCCCGCCGGAGCGGGGGTCCACCGGTCCTGCTACGACCCCGACCTTGGCCTACAGGTCGCTCGCCACGAGGGCGGACGACGCGTTCGGACAAACGTTCGTTCCCGAGCACTCGGTCACGATCGCGCTGACCAGGCCCACCGCGCCGTAGATCTCCGGCAGCGAGCTGTTGGCCGGCGCACCCGAGTAGTTCAGGCTCGTGTCGTACAGCCAGGCCGCGGTCATGTCGAACGTGAACAGCACCGTTCCGCTCAGGCCCGAGCCGTGCACCGTGTTGTTCACGAAGAACGTCTGGGCGACCGGCGTGACGCCACCGATCGACACATCGATCTCGTAGGTCCCGTTGAGCGACGAGTTCTCGAAGATCACCGGGATCTCGTAGATGACATCCGCGGGCGCGTAGCCGCTCTGGTTCGGGTCCCACTCGGACGACGCGCCAAAGCCACCGAACGACGGCGTGATGTTGGTGTTGTTGTCCATCTGGTAGAACGTGGCGCACTCCGTCAGCGGGTTGCCCGTCGTGACGTTGGTGATGTGCGTCTGGTTCCACTGCAGCCCAGCGATCGCGCTGGTGTCGAAGTCGTTGCACGCCGTGATGTTCTGCGTCGCGCTGTCGTAGTCGGCGCCCGAGGCGATGCCGCCCGTCGCGTTCCAGTCGTTCGCGATCAGCGGGGCGCCCGAGGCGTTGTAGTACCACGTCGCGTTCAGGACGCCACCGAAGCCGTCCGAGCTCGGGGTAGCTCCCACCGAGTTCAGACAGATCAGGGTAACGTTGCCCGGAGTGACGTCGTAGCCACCCGCAGTCCCGTTGGTGTCGTAGTAGCCGTACGTTCCGTTCTGGGCGAGCAGCCCAGAGGCGTTGCACGGTCCACCGTTCGTCCAGTTCCAGCTCGCATTACCAGCGGTCGCGTTCGTGAGGACCAGGCTCGTAGCCAGTGCCTGCTCCGCATCCCCGTACACGACGCCGGTCGGCGCGGCCGGAGACGTGGTCGCCGAGCTCTGCCGGTACGAAGCCCCCAAGGGCCCATACACGACCAGAGCGGCGCCGAACCCCGCGATCACCGCGGCGGTCGCGACAACCGCGCCGATGTACACGGCACGGTGTCCCCACGCCCCCGAACTCGCCCGATACATTCCCCTTCGGCGATGACTCTCTCGGCGCATCAGCCCACCTGTGTGCGGCGATGTCGCACCCCTATTAAAGGCTTCAGAAGTCAGTTACTGACTTTACGGAACCCCCGAGCGCTCGAGGGCGCCGGCCGGGGTCCGACGAGCGCCCGGCCGGCGTTGGGCTTCGATTCCGGGAGGAGGTCCGAGCCGTCCGGGACGCCGGGGCCCCCACCAAGGCCGACCCAGGCGACCGCTGGGATGCGGGTGGGCCCCGGGACGCGTTCCGCACG
>JASIDM010000053.1 GCA_030044695.1 Thermoplasmata archaeon | reverse complement strand
CGTCGTACGGGCTCTCGTAGCTGGAGAAGTACTGATGCACGCTCTGATCGGCCCCGTGGCCGCTGACGTACATGTAGTAGAAGTGGTCGGACGTGAGCAGGCGTCGCCAGTCCGTGAGGATCGCCGTATCCCCGGCCTGCCGGACCACGACTCCGACCTTCTTGGCGGCCTCGAACGCCGAACGCTGCAGATCGTTGCCGAGCCAGGCCCCCAGGTCGCGGTTCTGGTCGGCCCAGCTCATGGTGTACGGCACCGAGATCGGGGCGCGGGGTTTGGCATCGGCCGCCTCGTCGACGGTTGCCCAGGAGAGCTGGGGATGGCGTCGGACCTCGCCCGGGAGCGCGGCCAGGAACGCTAGGATCCCCGTCGAGGCCGGATGGTGCTCGCCGAACGTCTCGAAGTCCATGAAGAGGCCGACGACGTCGCCCGGGGTGCTGGCCAGCCAGCGGGCGTACTTGTCGGCCGTCAGCGGGTACTCGCTCCAGCCGCGCGCCGAGAAGCGGAAGCCGACGTCGTCGCTGAGCGGGTAGTGGCGGAGCAGCAGGTTCACCGTCGGGGCCGGGGCGGCGCAGTAGACGAACGTCGGCGGTTGGCCGCGGAGCGCCCCCTCCCATCCCTCGGCGAGCATCGCTCGGAACCGCTCGGCCTCGGCGAACCGGGCGAGATCGTCCGAATAGGCGAGCTCGGTCATGCGCAGCACCGCCGGGCGGACGCCGAACTCCTCCTGGAGCAGGCTGCGGTGCAGCGCCACTTCCTCACCGAGTTCCGGGGGCGGCAGCAGGAAGGCCAGGGAATGGTAGTACGTCTCGGCCAAGAGGGCGACCCGGCCGGTCTTCGCGAGCGCCCGGAGGCGGTCGAGGACATCGGGGGCGGCGAGGCGCGCCTGTTCCACGAACGTTCCGGTGACGGAGAGGCTGAACCGGAACGACGGGTCCTCGTCCAGGAGGGCTCGCAGCCGGTCCAGCGCGGGGCGGTAGCAGCGCTCGGCGATCCCGCGGAAGATCGCGAGGTTGCGCTCGAGGTCGAAGTACGAGCGGCCGGAGCCGAGGTCGAGGAAGCGGAACCGGGCGAGCCGCCACGGCTGATGGAGATGAAGGTACAGAACGATCTTCAGCGTCGTCGCCCCCGGTAGGCGCGAAGGGCATCCCGGTAGACCTGGACGGTCTCGCGGGCCCGCTCCGGCCACCCCTCCCGCAGCGCCTCCCAGCGGCCTTCGTCCCCCATGGCGCGGTGGAGGGTGGGGTACTCGAGCAGCTCGACGATGCGGCTGGCGAACTCGTCGACGTCCCAGAAGTCGACGCGGAACGTGCCCCGGCTGATCTCGGCAACACCGCTCGTCCGGGAGACGATCGTGGGGACCCCGGCGGCCATCGCCTCGAGGGCGGCGATCCCGAACGGCTCGACGACGCTCGGCAGGACGAACACCGAGCTCCCCGCCAGCAGGATCTCCCGCTCCTCCTCCGAGACCTTGCCGAGGAACATCACCCGGTCCCCGATCCCGAGCCGGGCGGCGAGCTCGACGAGGCGAGGGTACTCCGGGCCCTCTCCCGCGATGACGAACAGGACGTCCGGCACCGCCGAGCCGGCCCGGGCGGCCGCCCGAAGGAACGTGTCGACGCCCTTCATGACGGCGAGCCGACCGACGTAGAGGACGATCCGTTTGGTCGGGTCGATCCGCTCCAGGCGGGGTCCGGGCCGGACGGCGTTGTAGATGACGCGGACCTGGTCCGGGGCGGCCCGGTAGCGGTCGATCAGCTGCTGCCGGAGATGTCGGCTGACGGCGATCACGAGCGTCGCCGCGTCGATGCCGACCTGCTCGCGGTCGACGATATGCTGCCAGGGGTGCCCCAGCGACCGGTCGTACTCCGTGGAATGCACCGTCATGACCAGCGGTCGGTCGAGCCGCCGGGCCAGGGCGGCCGCCCCGACGGTCCCGAACCAGTCGTGGACGTGCACGACATCGATCGGGCCCGTGTCGGCGAGCTGGCCGACCCAGGCGTTGTAGCCGTCGGTGGCGTCGACGAACGGGCTCCCGGGCGCGCCTCCGGTCCAGTAGGCGGGCGGATACGCGGCCGGCTCGGAGTCCCGGGCCTCCCCGGGGTGGCGGAAACGGACCCCAGGGACGGGGGTGAACGGACCCGGGAACGGCGTGAGGAACGTCACGCGATGACCCAGCCGCGAGAGCTCCCGGACGATCTCGTACGAGTGGACCCCCAGACCCCCGGAGTGGCTCGGCGGGAACTCCCAGCCGACCATCAGGATCCGGAGCGGCTCGTACGGCCCCGAGGGAGGAGCGGGCGTCGGGGTCGACGAACGCGTCGGCCGACTCCCCGATCGGACGCGGTCGATCGGCTCCCGCGCCTCCGGCCCCAGCCCGGCGGCCCGACGGACCCGGGGGCGCCCGCGTCCCCGCCCGGAGCCGCGGCCCCGCGTCCTGGCCGCTGCCCGTCGGGACCCCTTGCGATCCTCGGCCGCCTTGGTCATCCTACGCTCGCCGGTCCGGTGGGTCGCCGCACGCGGGGGTCCCTCTTCAAACCGTCCCCGAGAGAGCGGACCGGTCCGTACCCGGGCTCGCTCCGCGGCCGTTCGAGCCTATATCCTTCCGGGCCCGTCGGCGACCGTGGCCGCTTCGTACTGCGTCGGCTGCGGAGCGCCGCTGCCCACCGGCACGCAGTACTGCCCGCGGTGCGGCCGTCCGGTGGCCAACAGCCCGGCCGGTCCCGCGACGACGCTTCCGAGCGGTTACCCCCCGGCGGCCGGTTCCGCGCCCGTCGGCCCGCTACCGTACGCCGTTCCGCCCGCGAAGCGGCGGTCGCGGCTCCTCGTCATCACGGCCGTGATCGTGGCCATCGTCCTGGTGATCGGCGCCGTCGGGTTCCTCCTGCTCCTCGCCCAGACGCCCGTTGTCGACATCTCCGACATCAACGTCTACACGACGGACAACGTCTGCGGGCTGAACGGCTTCCCCGGCTACTACGGATTCACGTCCGGGGGCGGCCTCAACGAGCTGACCCTGCCGATCACCAACGGCAACACGACGTCCTGTACGATCGAGGGGGTCACCACGAACACGAGCGGCTTCGAGGTGACGCAAGCCCAGGTGCCGCTGGACCTGGGCCCGGGCGCGAACTCGACCCTGAACGTGACGATCGAGTTCCCCTCCTCGTACCATGGGGTCCTGAACCTGATCTTCAGCTGACGGGGGGCGGGTGGGGCGCGACGCCTCCCCCGAGGATCGGCGCCCGGGAATCACCGAAACCTCATCTGGGGAGCCGCCGTGGGGGACGCGTCCGCCATGCGCGCCCCCGAGAGGTCGATCTCGGCGAGAGGCAACTCGGACCCGCGCGCCAGCGTTCTCGCGGTCGCGTTCCCTGCACCATGACCGGCGCGGGAGGCGGAGCGGTCTACTGTCC
>JASIDM010000052.1 GCA_030044695.1 Thermoplasmata archaeon | reverse complement strand
CGTGCGGAAGGTGGAGAAGGCGCGCGACGTGCGGGGCCCGCGGTTCCTTCACGCCCTCGCCCCGTGCCCCCCGGGCTGGAAGTTCTCCAGCGAGGAGACGATCGACCTGGGCCGTCTCGCGACGGAGACCGGCCTGTTCCCGCTCTACGAGGTCGAGGAGGGGGTCTACCGCATCACCCGCCGGGCGGGGACGCTGAAGCCGGTCGCCGAGTACGTCCACCGGCAGGGACGGTTCCGTCACTGGACGGAGGCGGAGGTCGAGGAGCTCCAGGCCGCCACGCGGGCCGGCTGGGAACGCCTGCTGCGACGGGAGCAGGAGACGGCCCCGAGCCTCCCGCCCCCGGCGCCCCCGACCGCCGCGACGCCGGCGCCCGCCTAGGAACGGTCCGGCGACCGCTCGGCGGCGGACCTCGAACGGCCGGGCTCCGGCAGCAGGTCGCGGACGAGCCGCAGGAGCGCCGCCGGTTCCAGGGGAAGCCGCACGACATGCAGCCGTCCGGCCGAACGGAGCGCCGGGTCCCGCGTTCCGACGACCACGAGGTGGGCGTCGCGAAGGACCCCGAGGGCCCACCGGCTCGTCGAGGGGGAGTAGTGGGCGTTGGAGGCGACCAGCACCAGGGGATGGGGGGACCCCGCCCGAGCGTGGTACGCCTCGGCCTCGGCGAGGTCAGGGAACGTCCGGATCGGGACCCCCTCCGCCTCAAGGAGGGAGACGATGGAGCCGGCGAGGCTGGGGGTCTCCTCCACGACCAGCAGTTCGAGCATCGCCGTCCCCCACGGGCACGGGCGCGAGATGAAGCGAAGGTCGAGGGAGGTTGACGGACGGCTCCCGCGCGGGTCCTTTTGAGCCGCGTCGTCGTCCCGAGGGGGTCGGGAGGAGATCGTGCCGGAGACGATCCGCGCCCTCCGCGCGGTCCTGGACGAGGCTCCCGTGGCGATCGTCCTGCTCGAGCGCGACGGGACCGTCGCCTGGGCGAACTCGACGTACCGACGCTGGGCGCAAGGACCGGAGGCGCCGACCACGTACCGGGACCACCCGCTCCTCGCCGGCCCGGAGCTCGCCCCGATGATCGCCCGCGGCCTCGAGGCGTCCCCGGGCCCGGCGACCGTCGGCGCGGCCCGGACGATCCCGTTGCCCGCCGGCCACGCGGGCCCGGTGAAGTTCCTGGACGCGACGCTCCGGGCGGTGCCGGAGGCCCCCGGTCGTCCGTCCCGACTCGTCCTCGTCCTCGTCGACGCGACGGAGCGCCAGCGGGAGGAGGAGGCGGCCCGGCTGCAGTACGAGGCGTTCCTCACCTCGACCAACGCCATCGAGGTGACGGACCGGGACGGCATCCTCATCGACGTCAACCCCGCCTTCGAGGCGACGTACGGCTACTCCCGGGCCGAATGCCTCGGCAAGCGGCCGAACCTCGTGCGGAGCCGCAGGACCCCGACGGCGCTCTACGAGCGGATGTGGGCCGAGCTGCTCGATCCGGCGCGGGGTCACTGGTCGGGCGAGATCATCAACCGCGACCGGTGGGGGCGGGAACGGCCGGTGTTCCTGACGATCACCGCCGTCCGCGACCCCCGCGGGACGGCGACCCACTACGTCGGGGTGGCGGTCGATCTCACCGAGCAGAAGGCGTGGGAGCGGGTCGCCGCCCACTCGGACCGGCTCGCCTCGCTCGGCCAGTTGGCCGCCGGGGTCGCCCACGAGATCAACACCCCGCTGGCGAACGTCATGCTGGTCGCCGAGAGCCTCCGACGCCGCACGACGGACCCCTGGACCCGGGGCCGGGCCGAGACGATCACCGCCCAGGTCGAGGTCGCCGCCCGGATCGTGCGGGGCCTGCTCGACTTCGCCCGGCGGAGCGCGCCCCAGACCTCCCGCCTGGACCTCGTCGACGTCGCCGGGGAGACCGTCCGGTTCCTCCGGGGCAAGCAGCCGGCGGAGGTGGAGGTGGAGGAGCGCTACCCCCCGACCCCGGTGCCGATCCTGGGCGACCGGGGCCAGCTCATGCAGGTCCTCACGAACCTCCTCCTGAACGCCTACGACGCCCTGGAGGGGTCGGCCGACGGACGGATCGTCGTCGAGGTCCGCCGGGGGGACCGCGAGACGGAGATCGAGGTCCGCGACTCCGGTCCCGGCATCCCCCTGGAGGCGCTCCCCCACGTCTTCGAGCCGTTCTTCACGACCAAGCCCGAGGGCCGGGGGACAGGGCTCGGTCTCGCGATCTGCCACGGCATCGTCCAGGCCCACGGCGGAACGATCGTCGCCCGGAACATCCCGGGCTCCGGCGCGAGCCTCGTCGTGAGCCTCCCCCTGGCCCCGCCCGAGCCACCCCCGCCGGCCTGAGCTCCCGACCGTGGCCCTCGAGGGGACCCCTCCAGGACTCGGACAAACCTCAAACCCCCGGGCCGGCGTTCGAGCGCCCGTGCGCCTGTTGGTCGTGGACGACGATGCGGTGTTCCGCGAGGAGCTCGCCGAGCTCCTCTCCGACGACCTCCACGCGGTGACCACCAGCGCCTCGGTCCCGAAGGCGCTGGAGGAGCTCGCCCACGCCGAGTTCGATGCGATCCTCACCGACCTCAAGATGCCGCGACAGGGGGGCCTCGACCTCCTTCGGGAGGTGCGGGCCCACTACCCCTCGATCCCCGTCGTGGTCGTCACCGGCTTCGCGACGGTGGAGACGGCGGTCGCGGCGATGAAGGCCGGGGCCGCCGAGTACGTCCAGAAACCGTTCCGGCTCGAGCAGGTCCGCGAGGTGCTGGGCCGGCTGGAGCAGGAGTCCCGGTTCACCCCCGGCGGGGAGCGGGCGCCGGATCCCGAGGCGCTGGTCCGCGCCTGGTCCCAGCGCGACGGGACCGAGGTCCTCCACCTCACCCCGCGGGCGGTGCGCGCCGTGCCGGGGGTGACCGTCGAGGTGCCGGACCTGGAGAGCCCTTCGGCGATCCGCGAGCAGGTCGCCGCGTTCCTCGCCACGCACCCCCGCGCGGGCCTCCTGCTCGAGGACGTCGATCGGCTGGTCGCGCATCACCACCGATCGGACATCCTCGCCTTCCTGGACGACCTCCGCGCCCGGATGGAGGGCCGAGGGCCGTTCGTCGTGACGTTCGACCCGCGCCGGATCACCTCCGCGATGGCCCGGGACGTTCGGGCGGCCGTGGCGGGACCGTCCACGCGCGCGACGCTCGAGACGCTCGCCAATCCGGTCCGCCGGGCGGTGCTCCGCCGCGCCTTGGACGGTCCGTGCTCGTTCACCGAGGCGCTGAAGGCCGCCGGGCTCGAGGACTCCCCGAAGCTCGCCTTCCACCTCCGCCGGCTCCTGGACGACGGCCTCCTCGCCCACGAAGGGGAGAGCTACCGGATCACGCCCAAGGGGCGCGAGGCGCTCGCCTGGCTCGGCGAGGCCGACCGCCTCGCCCGGCACGACGCCGCCCTGAGCGGCGCGTTCCCCCACGAGCGCACGGCAGGGTCCTGAGGCGTAGCCGTCACATCGCGAGGTGGCCTCGTCCGTGCCCCGGCGCCCGCCGGACGGACGCCTCGGCGCGGGCGGACGATCCCCCGGGGCCGACGTCGCCCCGGGACGTCGAGCCGGCGTCCGGCACGAGGGGGATCAGGACGTCGACCTCGCCCTCCGCGCTGACCTGGGAGATCGGCCGTCCGCTGCCCCGGAACACCTCGAGCATCTCCGGGTTCTCGGAACGGACGCGCGCCTCGAACCGTAGGATCCCGAAGCCCGTAGCGGCTCGAGCGAGCCGCGCCAGGAGCAGCGTGGCGATCCCCCGCCCTCGGAACGGGGCGGCGACCAGGAAGGCGATCTCCGCGATGGTGGAGCCGGGCCCCTCCCTGGCGTACTCCCCGATCCCGAGGACCGCCGCCCGATCGCCCCGGTCCCCGAGGGCCAGGAGGCAGAGCCGCTCCTCGGGCGACGCCGGGTGGACGATCTCGGCCCGGGCCCGCTCCGGCCGGATCGCCGAGCCGAACCGGGAGGCGATCGACTCCGGGGGCTCCCGCTCCAGCAGCTCGAGCACGAGATCCCGGTCGGACCCGAGGGCCGGTCGGATCCACACCTCCGTGCCGTCCCGCAGGAACGCCGGTCCGACCACCGCGGGGGGCAGCAGCTCCTCGAGGGGGACGGAGGGACCGGGCATCGGAGACCCCTGACGGAACACGGGGTCGGCGGCAAGATGAACGAACGGTGGACCCGGCTTGACGCAGCGAGCTTCGCCGGAGCGCCCCGCCGAACGGCGCGCCCGAGGATCCTCTCCGCGAACGATCGCTACCCTGCGCGTCGAGGCCCGCCTCGGACCCCGTAGAGGCCCAGCCCGTGGCGTCCGACCGTGACGGCCGAGCGACGTCGTCCCCAGCGCTGGAGCGCCCGGCAGGCGTCCCCCGACGGGCCGTGGTCGACGATGACGACCGCACCGACCGGGAGCCGACGGTCCAGCTCGGCGAGCTCCCGCGCGACGTCCGCCTCGTCGTGCGGAACGTCGTAGACGACGAGATCGATTCTCCTCAGCTCGCGCGCGAGGACCGGCACGAGGTCCGCCTTGTCGCCGAGACGGAGGTCCCAGCGCCTCCGTAAGCGCGGCGGGACGGCCCAGCCGGTACGCTTGCCGTCCGGTAGGCTCCAAGAGGCGCCCCGGACGGGCCGCGAACGCCGAGGCCGCTGGGGGAGGTCGACGGAGTGCAGCACGCCGGCGCCGTTGCGCTCGAGAGCGTGGAGGAGATACGCCGAGGAGACCCCCGACGAGACCCCGACCTCCAGGACGTGCCGGGGCCGTAGGAGGCGGACGAGCGCATGGAGCTCGAGGGGCGCGTCGATCTCGATGTACGACGACCGTCCTCCCCGTCGATGCTCCCGGGCCAGGTGGGCGAAGAGCCGTCGCTCCCGTTCCGCCTCGCGGATCGCCGCCTCGGCCTTGGGGAGGGCCCGCCCGCTGAGGGCGGCGACCCATCGCGCGTCCGGGTCGCGTTCGACCTTCATGGCGCCACCTGGGACGGCTACGCCTCGTCGAGACTGGCGACGTTGCCCATCCAGGCCGCCGGGGGTTCGGCCTTCGGGCGTGCGGCCCGGACCCGCTCGAACGCCTCGGCGAGGGGGAGCTTCTCGGAGCGATGGAGGTACCACGCGCCCGCGAGGGGAGCGCGCCGGACGCCGTGGCCGCAGAAGACCAGGACCGGCGCTCCCGTGGCTCGGGCCGCGTGGACCTCACGAGCGAGCCGATCGAGGTTCGACCGCAGCCCGCGGCCCGAGCGATCGTCGTAGATCCGGATGTGGGTCACGGACGGCATCTCCTCGGGGGCCTCGTCGAGCACGCAGAACCGGACCCCCTCGAACCCGACGGCGTCGGCCCATCCCCCGACGAACACGCCGGGGGCGATCTCGGCCGGTCCGGGCGTTGGTCTCGCGGTCGATCGGCGTGGCGTGGGCGCCGGCATGACCACCGTAGGCCGGGGGTTCTCATCAACCCGAGGGCCCCCGGGTCGTCGCCCCCTGTTGCCGACCGAGCCCTCCGCAGGCCCGGTCCATGGCACCTAGCTACGGCGTGAGGGGCGCCGGGATCGCCTCGGTCCGGCCCGCGCTCGGCCGGACGGGGGGACGTCCTGCGCGACCCCGCTCCCGTGCGCCGGCCGTGCCAGGCGGTTCAGTTCGTCGAACGTGAGCGCCCCGTCCAGGAGCCGCTCGAAGGAGCGCGCGCCCAGGATGTCGGCGGCGACGCGCCGCAGGAGCCCCAGCGCCGCGTACGAGGCCGCCGGCCCGAAGCTCACGCGCCGTACGCCCATGCGCTCCAGCTCCGGTAGGGTGGGGAGCCCGGGCCGGACCATCACGTTCAACGCGCCGGGCGACTCGGCGAGGAACCGCGCGATCGCGTCGCCCTCGACGAGGCGCATCGGATAGACGCAGTCGGCGCCGGCATCGCGGTACGCTCGGGCGCGGCGGATCGCTTCGCGGAAACGGTCCCGAGCCGTGCCCGCGCCGTGGGTCAGGGCGTCGGTCCGAGCGTTGAGGACGACCGGGACCCCCGCCGCCTCGGCGTACTCGCGGATCGCCCGCACGCGCTCCAGCTGCGCCTCGAGCGGTCGGAGACGCTCGGTGGCGGGGTCGACGTCCTCGAGATTCACGCCCACGCCCCCGATCTCGATGACCTGACGGACCGTCTCGACGGCGTCCGCGACCGAGGGGCCGAAGCCGGCCACGATGTCCACGCTCAGCGGGATGGCGACCTTCTCGGCGATGCGACGGACCGCCGCGAGGTACTCTGCCCGCGGGATCCCCTCGCCGTCCGGGTACCCCAAGGAGACCATCACGCCCGCGCTCGAGGTCGCCACCGCCGGAAAGCCGGCGTCCTCGAAGATCCGGGCGCTCGGTACATCCCAGGCGTTGGGGAGGACGAACAGCCGGTGGCGCCGATGGAGCTCCCGGAACCGTTCGGCGTTCGTGGCGGCCGAAGGCACGGCCCCGCGCAGCCGTTCGCTCCCCTTGACCGTGTCCCTGGAGCTCCTAACCGGACCTGTGCAACGAGCCCCGCACGATCAGGGTCATCCCGGAGAGCACGATCGCGCACCCGACGACCTCCGGCCAGGAGATCGGCTCGCCGAACCATCCCGATCCGACCCCGACGCCGACGATCGGGAGCAGGTAGGCCACGGAGTTCGCCCGGACCGGCCCTACCCGATGGTGCAGACGGAAGTAGGCGAAGTAGCCGACGACCGAGGAGAATCCGACGAGCGCCGCGAGGTCTCCCAGGACGGCGGCCCGGAGCGGCAGCGCCTCTGGGACCGGGAGGACGGACACCCCAACCCCGAGGAACGCGGCCCCGACGGCGAACTGCGCGCCGATCTGCCAGAGCCCCTGCGGGCCCCCACCGAACCGTCGCAGCAGGACCGTGCCGAACGCCGCACTGACGAACGCAGCGATGACGAACGCTGGCCCCCGCCATCCCGCCCAGCCACCCCCGAGCGTCGGCAGCACGAGCACGACGACCCCGACGAACGCGACCGCGAGGCCGGCCAGGGAAGCGGGCGAGAGGCGCTCGTGCGGAAGGAGGGCGTAGGCGACGACCACGGTGAGGATCGGCGCCGTCGTCGACAGGACGGAGGCGAACCCGCCGGACGTGAACTGCTCGCCCCAGTAGAGGAACCCGCCGTAGCAGCCGATGACGAGGATCCCGCCGACCAGGGCCGACACGCCGAGGCCGCGAGCGCTCGGCCTTGGGGCGCGCCGCACGAGGGCGATCGCGGCGAACGACGCCGCCGACAGGGCGTAGCGGACCGCGGCGTACAGCAGGGGGGTCGCGCCGAGGACGATCCCCTCGCGGATGAAGACGTAGGCGACCCCCCACGCGACGCCCAGCAGCGCGAGCAGGGCGACGTCCTCCCCGGCGTACCGGGGGGGATCGTCGGCCGGGCCGACGGGCTCGGTCGACCGGGGCGTCGCCATCGGTCGGGGGAGCGTCGGGGAGGTTTGAGCCACGCGGACGGCGGGTCACCGGCCGCCCGTCGACGCCCCGGCCGCGGCGAACGAACGGTTAAGTCGGGGTCGCCGTACCGTCGGTGCTGGCCCGGAGCCGCCGAGCCCGTACGTTCCCGCGAGCGAGCATGAGGGCGATGGTCCTCCGGGCGCCCGCGGCGATCGCGACGCGTCCGCTGCGGGAGGAGACGAGGCCGACCCCCGAGCCGGGCCCCACGCAAGCCGTCGTCCGGGTCGACTGCTGCGGCGTCTGCCGGACCGATCTTCACGTCGTCGTCGGGGACCTCCCGCCGGTGCGGAGCCCGATCGTGCCGGGGCACGAGATCGTCGGGCGCGTCGAACGGATCGGGTCGGCGGTACGGACCCTCGCGGTGGGCGACCGGGTCGGCGTGCCGTGGCTCCGCCGGACCTGCGGGGCGTGCGAGTTCTGCGCGTCCGGCCGGGAGAACCTCTGCGACCGCAAGGAGTTCACCGGGTACAGTGCGGACGGAGGCTACGCCACCCACGTCCTCGGCGAGGAGGGGTACGTCCTGCCGCTCCCTGCCGGCGACGCGTTCCGCCAGGCGCCGTTCCTGTGCGCCGGGATCATCGGCTACCGGGCGTTGAAGGCGGCGTTGCCGAGGCCGGGGGGTCGGATCGGCTTCTTCGGATTCGGCGGCTCGGCCCACCTCACCCTGCAGCTCGCGGTACGCCAGGGGTACGAGGCGGTGGCGTACTCCCGGGACGACGAGCACCTCGAGCTCGCCCGCCGGCTCGGCGCCGCCGAGACCGTCCGGACCGATGACGGGTCGCTCGAGCGACGACGACCGACCTTGGACGGGGCGGTCGTCTACGCGCCGGCCGGCGAGGTCGTGCTCCAGGCGCTCCGCGAGATGAAGAAGGGCAGCACCGTGGCCATCGCCGCGATCCACATGAGCCCGATCCCGCCGATCGACTACGATCGCGTGCTGTTCGGCGAGCGTAAGATCGTGAGCGTGGAGGCGAACACCCGACAGGACGCCCGGGAGTTCCTCACGCTCGCGAGCCGGCTGAAGCTCGAGAGCACGGTCCAGGTCCGGGAGCTGTCGGAGGCGAACGAGGCGTTGATCGATCTCGACCGGGACGCCGTGGTCGGCACCGTCGTCCTCGACTGCCGACGGGACACCCCGGCGTAGGCGGGACGATCCGCCGCCGTTCGCGGTCGAGGGCTGGGTCTTCGGACGGCCACGGTCCACGGCGCGCCGTCAGGGCGCCGCTCGGCGCGTGCCGCCGGGACGGCCCTCGCGCCCCGACCCGCGTCGGGGCCGGTCCCCAGCGAGGGGCGGCGTCGCCCGGATCTCGCGCCGCACCAGCACGTTGCTCCGCCCGAAGGGGCGGACCTGACGGAACCCCTCGCGCTCGAACATGCCCACGCTGCCGAACCAGGTCGCGACGGCGCTCTCGCGCGTCGCAGGGTAGGCCTCCACGAGACCCCCGCCATGCCGCTGGATCGCCTCCAAGGCGGCATGCAGGGCGAACCGCGCCACGCCGGTCCTGCGGAACGGCCGATCCACGAAGAAGCAGGTGATCCGCCAGGTCGGCGGGCGACGGAGCTCCTCGGCGAGCGCCCGGTACTTCCGTCCCCGTTCGATCCTCGGCAGCTCCTCTCGAGGGCCGAACTGGCACCAGCCGACCGCCGCTCCGGCACGGTAGACGAGGACCCCATGGGCGCGTCCGGCGACCAGGAGCGCCCGGTGGTCCCGCCGATTCTCCTCCTGGCGGCGGAGGCTCCCTAGGGGGCCGGTCGGCCCCTCCCGGTGGTAGAACATGCACCAGCATCCCGCCTGAACCCCGTGGTACTTTCGGAACAACCGCTCGAAGTCAGGCCAACGAGCGGGGACGAACTCTCTCGCTTCCAACGCGGGGGCCTTCCCGCGACGCGAAGCCCCCATCAGGCCGACCGCGCGCCCACTCGCCCGTCGTCCCGGCGGCCGGGTGGGAGCGCCACGCCGACGGGTGACATGGCCGTCCTCGTTACCCTTTACGCTCGCGACCCCGGCCTTCTCGGCCCGGCGTCGTGGGCGTCGGGCCTAGTGGGCGGACAGGCTGTCGTTCGAGGACGTTGTCGAACTTCCCCGGGGCTTCACCAATCGGACCTCGAGCCCGATACCCGAGGTCCGGACCTCGCAGCCTTGGAAGGGGCTGGTCCGGGCGAACTGCTCGAACTGGCGTGATGTGTAGGCGCGGCGGCGGAGCGCGTGAAGCGTGCGGCGGGTCAGGAACGCGCGGAACCGGCCCAGTCCCATGCCGGCGACCTCCTCGCGGATCGCGGCATCGGGGGCGTCGTGGGACATGTCCTGGATCCGGGCGCATCCTCCGGGTCGTAGGACTCGGTAGAACTCGTCCACCGCCTGCTGGGGCTGAGCGAAGTTCTTGAACGCCGCTTGGCTCACGACGAGGTCGAACGAAGCGTCCTCGAACGGAAGGTGGGCCGCGTCGCCCTGCCGTACGGCCACGCTCACGCCGGCCGCTCGGGCGTTCTCGCCGACGATCTCGACGAACGTCCGACTGATGTCGACGGCCGTGACGCGGGCTCGTCCGGTTCGAGCGATCTCGACGGCGAAGTATCCCGGCCCGGGCGCGACCTCCAGCACGTCGGCCTGCGGCGGCAGCCCTACGACGAGCTCCTCCGCCTGGCGCCGCCAGTCCTGACGCTGGCTCGCCGTCCCGCGCGTCCGGGCGTACCAGCGGGCGATGACCCCTTCCATGGCCACCCCGCGGTAGGCCTTCGTCGCCCCGGCGGGCGAGCGTTCGTTCCGCGGTGTGGCGTGGGAAGCGGTCGGCAGCACGGTGGCGGACATCTCGGACCTCGGGCGTAGGAACGATCGGGGAGGTCCCGCTTAACGGGAGCGCACGGAAGCGGGTCTCCCGCCGATAGTCCGCACCGCCGTACCGGGGGAGAATGCGGGGAGAGGGATTTGAACCCACGAACCCCTACGGGACCAGACCCTGAATCTGGCGCCTTTGGCCAAGCTTGGCAATCCCCGCGCGGCGGCCTCAGCGGGGTGCGCCTTATCAGAGTTGTCCCGGCGCGACGCGGCCTCGCGGGGCCGAGCCCGCCCGGAACCTACGCCGCCGAGGGCGCGGAGACGCGGGCCGCCCGCTCGGCCTCGAGGACGTCCATCGCCTCGCGGACGGTCGCCCGTTCGTGCACGATCGCACGGAGCGCCTTGAGCATCGCGACGGGATGGTCCGACTGCCAGATGTTCCGGCCCATGTCGATCCCGCGGGCGCCGTCCGCGATCGCCCCGTGGGCCAGCTCGAGCGCCGCCCGATCGCTGTCGAGCTTCGGCCCCCCCGCGACGACCAGCGGCACCGGGCACCCCTCGACGACCTTGGAGAACCCCTCGCAGTAGTACGTCTTGACCATCTGCGCCCCGAGCTCGGCGGAGACCCGGCAGGCGAGCGCCAGGTAGCGGGCGTCGCGCTTCTCCAGCTCCTTGCCGACGGCCGTGATTGCCAGCACCGGGATCCCGGTCTCGGCGCTCTCGTCGACGAGCCGGGCCAGGTTGACCAGGCTCTGGTGCTCGTGCGGCGCGCCGACGAAGACGGAGAGCGCCACCGCGCTCACGTTGAGCCGCGCGGCCTCCGGCATCGAGGTCGTGATCGCCTCGTCCGACAGGTCCTCCTGGAGGACCGTCGCGCCCCCCGAGACCCTCAGGACCACGGGGGTCGCGCTCTCGGCCGGCACGCACGCCCGCAGGATCCCCCGCGTGAGCGCCACCGCGTCCGCATGCGGCAGGAGCGGCGCCACGGTCCCCCGGACATCCTCGAGCCGACGGGTCGGCCCCATGAAGTACCCATGGTCCACGGCGAGCATGACCGAGTTGCCGCTCGGCGGCCGGAACATCCGGGCCAAGCGGTTCCGCATCCCCCAGTCCATGCTCCGCTCCTTCCCCGACGTTCGGCGGCCGACAGCCATAGCCTTTGGGGGCGACCCGTCCGTCGGCCTAGTCCGCCGCCGTTCGCGGCCCCGGCTTCAGCACGACCGGTACCCTGCGCTCCTCCTTGACCCGGTTGAGGACGACCTGGGTGTTCGACCGCTCGACGTGGGGGTCCTGGAGCGCATGCTTGACGAACCGGTCGAGGTCGCGTCGGTCCCGGAAGCGCCCGATCAGCAGGGCATCGTAGTCGCCGGTGACGTCGTAGATGGCGTAGGCGTGAGGATCGTGGGCGAGCCGCTCCTCGACCTCCCGCAGCCTGCCCTTGGAGATGCGCACCCCGACCACGGCGCAGAGGTCCCAGCCGAGGCGCTCGTCGTCGAGGACCGGCACGTAACCGCGGATCACCCCGTCCGCCTCCATCTGGGCGATCCTCGAGCTCACCGTGGTCGGGGAGACCTCGAGCCGGTGGGCGATCGCCCGATGGCTCGCCCGCGCGTCGACGTTCAGCTCCACCAGGATGGAACGGTCGAGCTCGTCCAGGGTGGACGCACGGCCCATGTCCCTTGAACGGAACGGTGGGAGATAAGCCCTGGTGGGAAGAATCTGGACGATCGACCAGTTCCCCCGGCCCAGGCTTCTTGTAGCCGGGCGGCGCTCGAGCCGCCGGGGCGGGCGGCCGATGACGACGGGAGCGGTCGAGAAGGCGGCGGACGGCGAGACGATGGTCGAGCGGCTGGCCTCCGAGAAGGTACGCTGGGTCCAGCTGTTCTACACGGACGTCTTCGGCGGGTACAACCAGGTCGACATCCCCCGCGAGGCGCTCGAGGCGGAGATGTTCCGCACGGGCGTCCCGAAGCTCGACGGGTCGTCGGTCCGCGGGTTCCGCGAGATCTTCGAGTCGGACATGCTCCTGGTCCCCGACGCCTCCACGATGGCCACGATCCCGTGGAATCCCGACGTGGGGCGGACGGTGCGGTTCATCTGCGACGTCCGGCTGGGCGCCTCCAAGGACTCCTACGACCACGACCCGCGGGGGGTCGCCCGGCGCACGGAGCGGGTCCTCGCCGACGCCGGGTTCGACCGGTCGTACTGGGGTCCCGAGATCGAGTTCTTCGTCTTCGACGAGGTCGAGCTCGTGCCGTCGTACGACGGCGTGCGGGACGCCTGGGCCGGCGCCGGCTACCTGATCCGCCAGGCCGAGTCCCCCTGGCAGCCGGGCAACTCGCACGCGACGATCCGGTTCAAGGAGGGCTACCATCGCACCCCCCCGGTGGACTCGCTGGTCGGCTTCCGCGCCGAGGTCTGCAACATCCTCACCGACGACTTCCATCTGACGATGGACGCCCACCACCACGAGGTGGCGACGGCGAGCCAGTCGGAGATCAACCTCCGCTTCGACGAGCTGGTCCCGATGGCCGACCACGTCCAGGACCTGAGGTACGTCCTGAAGAACGTCGCCCACCGCCACGGCAAGCTCGCCTGCCTCATGCCGAAGCCGATCTACGGCGACAACGGCATCGGCATGCACACCAACCAGTCGCTGTGGACGAAGGGGACGAACACGTTCTACGACGCGGCGGACCCCTACGCCGAGGTGAGCCAGACGTGCCGCTACTACATCGGCGGGCTGCTGGAGCACGCGCGCGCGCTCTGCGCCATCACGAACCCGATCACGAACTCCTACCGTCGTCTCGTCCCGGGCTACGAGGCCCCGGTGTTCATCGCCTGGAGCAAGGCCAACCGCTCGGCCAACGTGAGGATCCCGTTCTACCACCGGGGCCGCCCCGGGGCGAAGCGGATCGAGTACCGCACGCCGGATTCGGCCGCCAACATCTACCTGACCCAGTCGGCCCTCGCCCTCGCCGGCCTGGACGGGATCCGCCGCAAGATCGAGCCGCCCCCCCCGGTCGACGAGAACATCTACAAGCTCTCCCCCGCTCGGCGGAAGGAGCTCGGGGTCCGCGAGCTCCCCGGCTCGCTGGGCGAGGCCCTCGACTGCCTGGGTTCGGACCGCGATTTTCTCAAGCCGGCGTTCGCGGCCAGCCTCCTGGACACCTACGTCGAGATGAAGCGGGAGGAACAGCTCGAGTTGAACCTGCGGCCGCATCCGTACGAGTTCTATCGGTACCTGGACGTCTAGGCGGGCCGGGCGCCGGCGTCCCGAGGGGGCGCTCGGCCCCCGGCGGAGCGTAGCGTTGACCGAGGCGACCCTCTTCGTCGGGGGGCGGATCTACACCGGAGCCGGGTACGGAGAGGCGCTCGCCATCGAGGACGGTCGGGTCCTCGTGGCCGGTCCCGAGGAGGTTGCCCGCCGCGCTGTCCCCACCGGGGCGGATCGCGTGGAGCTGGAGGGACGGCTCGTCGTACCGGGGCTCGCGGACGCCCACCTGCACCTCGGCGAGCTCGGCCGTGCCCGCCTGGCCTTCGACGCCTCATCGGCCCGTTCCGTCGCCGAGCTTAGTGACGGGCTCGGACGCTGGGCGGCGTCGCACCCCGACGGTCCCATCGTCGGTCGAGGACTGAGCCTCGACCGGCTGACGGAACGTCGCTTCCCGTCGCTCGCCGAGCTCGACGCGGCGGTGCCATCCCGCCCGCTCGTGCTCCTGCAGGCGAGCGGGCACGCCGCCGCGTTGAACTCGACCGCCCTCGACGTCGCCTACGGGGGTCGAAGCCCCTCGGAGGCGGAGGGAGCTCCGCCCTCGGTCGTGGTCGAAGAGGCCCTGGAGGCGCTACGACCGATCCTCGCGGCGGCGTTGCCGGTGACGCTCGCGGACCTCGAAGCGGTCGTGACCGCGCTCGCCGCCTTCGGGCTCACCACGGTCGGCACCATGAACACCTCTCCCGAGGAGCTCTCCGCGCTGGGGGATCTCGCGTCGGCGGGCCGGCTCGCCGTCCGGGTCCGTGCGTATCCCCCGCTCAGCTCGGTCGGAACGCTCGCGGCGACCCCGACGACGGCGAGGGGCGCCTTCGCCGTGGTCGGCGTGAAGGGGTTCCTCGACGGGGCGTTCGGCCCGCGGACCGCCGCCCTCGACGAGCCGTACGACGACGACCCCGCCCAGCGCGGGCTGGACCGACGCCGCGACGAGGAGTTCGCTGCCGCGCTCGCGGAGGCGGGCCGCCGAGGGTTGCAGCCCGCCCTCCACGCCATCGGCGATCGTGCCGTCGCGCGCGCGATCCGGCTCCTGGGCCAGCTCCCGCACGCCGAGCCGTCGCCCCGGATCGAGCACGCCAGCCTGACGCCCCCCGCGCTCCTGGCGCCGCTCGCCCGACTCGGGGCCCAGGTGGTCGTCCAGCCGGGGTTCGTGGTCAGCGACACCTGGCTGGGATCGCGCTTGGGGCCCGAGCGCACGCGGTTCGCCTACCTCTTTCGGACGTTCCGGGAGCTCGGCGTCCCGGTCGCGGGCTCGAGCGACGCCCCGTTCGACCCTCCCGATCCGTGGCTGGGGATCCGGGCGGCGGTCCTGCGGCGCGACCGCCTCGGGAGGTCGGCGAACCCTCGACCGGACCAGGCGCTTCCGGTCGACGAGGCGCTGGCGCTGTACACCGAGGGGGCCCATCGGGCGATCGGGGAACCGGGCGGGGACCTTCGACCGGGGGCGAGGGCCGATCTCGTCGTGCTCGACGTCCATCAGCTCCCGGCGATGGTCGCCGCGGGGAGCGCGGCGGTCCGGGAGACCTGGATCGCGGGGCGGCCCGTGTACCGCCGTGGCGGCGAGGTCGGTGCCCCTGATATGGCGACGCCGTCCTAGCGTCGCGATGCCGGATCCCAGCGCCGTCCCGCCCCGGACCGCCTTCTCGCCGTCGATGCGGGTCGACGTGCTGATCTCGGACTGGAAGGCCGGCCTTCCTCCCGAGGTCCCCGAGGAGGAGCGGGAGCGACGCCTGTACGGCCAAGCCTGGGAGGCGTACCAGGAAGGGGACCACGGCTTCGGGCTCTGGTGCTGGCACGAGTGCGACCGCCTCACGAACAACCTCAACGGCAACGTCCGGGAGGTGACGCGCGTCGTCGGCGCCGGTCGCTACTTCGGCTTCTCGCACCGCAAGGTCGTGGCCCTCGAGGTCCCGATCGACCGGATCTACCGGCCCCGCAAGGGGGACATGAGCACGCCCCGGCCGGACGCCTTCGTGCTGCCGCACTACCAGGTGCTGTGCGTGTACTTCGCCCAGGCCTCGGCCGGCGATCCGCGGGCGAAGGCCCTCCTCGAGATCGCCCTCGGCGAGCTGGAGGACCGGCGGCGCGCCGACCCGTTCCTCCGTCACTTCGAGACGTTCCGGGACCTCTGGCAACGCACCGGGGCGCCGGCGTCCACGGCCCCGGCGCCGTCCGTGGAACGGGGCAGCTCGACGGCCGAGCCCCCGCGTGCGGGCCGGGCGCCGGCGGTCCGCCGCGGCTCGGGAAGCTGATATCGACACCCCGGATGGCGCCGGCGAGCCCCCCCGTGACGCAAGCACGAACCGCCACGTCACGACGGACCGGCGCCGACGCGAGGTTCCGGAGGTTCCTCTCCGAGGACTGGGGGCGCTGGATGGTCCAGGTCCCGGAGGTCGCGACCGGCGTCGGCTACCCGGGCCAGAACGGTCGCTGGACCGATGACTCCCCGAAGGGGATCGCGACCCGGGAGCAGCACCTCCAGGAGAGCCTGCGGACGTATGCCCGGTTCGCGCCCCGGTCGCTGAGCCCGGCGGAGCGGCTCAACCACCGTCTCTACGGGGGGCTGCTCCGCACCGCGGCCGCGGGCCGGAGGTTCGGCGACGACCCGTTCCCGTTCCACTTCGGCTATCCCCGGAACCTCTGGATGCCGCTCAACCAGATGGACGGTCTCCACATCCAGGCGGGCCAGCTGCTCCCGATCCAGCCGCGCCGGACCCGGGCCGATGTCGAGGCGATCGTCGATCGGCTCCGTGGCCTGCCGCTGGCGGTGACCCAGACGATCGCGCTGCTCGAGGAGGGGCGCCGGCGGGGCGTCGTTCCGCCGCGCGTCGCGCTCGGCGGGGTCGCTGCCCAGGTCGACGCCCTGGTCCCCGAGAAGATCGACGCGAGCGCGCTCTGGGAGCCGATGCGGGACCTGCCGAGCTCCCTTACCGAGGCCGACCGGTCCCGCCTGACCTCGGACGCCCGACGGCTGTACGAGGAACAGGTCCGGCCGGCGTTCCAGCGTCTCCGCCAGCATCTGGTCGACGTCTACCTGCCGGCGACCCGGGCCACCATCGGGGCCAGCGCGCTGCCGGACGGCCCGGACGGGTACGCCCACCACGTCCGATGGACCACGACGACCGACCAGACGCCGCAGCAGATCCACGAGATCGGGCTCGCCGAGGTCCGCCGGACGCGGGCCGAGATCGAGGCGCTCGTCCGCTCGACGGGGTTCACCGGGACCCTCGCCGAGTTCCACCGCTTCCTGCGGAGCGACCCGAGGTTCCGGTTCGGGTCCGCCGAGGAGCTCGTGGACGACTACCGCGCGCTCGCCAAGCGGATCGACCCCGAGCTGGCGGTCCACTTCGGCCGGCTCCCTCGCCTCCCGTACGGCGTGCGCCCCATCCCCGAGTTCCAGGCCCCCAGCGTCCCGGCGGCGTACTACGTCTCGGGCTCTCCCGAAGAGGGGCGCCCCGGGAACTTCTACGTCAACACCTACGACCTCCCGGCCCGCCTGCGGTGGCGCATGGAGTCGTTGACCCTGCACGAGGCGGTCCCCGGCCACCACCTCCAGCTCGCCCTGGCGGCGGAGCTCGAGGACGTGCCGGAGTTCCGTCGCTTCAGCGGCGAGACGGCGTTCGTGGAGGGGTGGGGGCTGTACGCCGAGACCCTGGGCGAGGAGCTCGGCCTCTATCGGGACCCGTACGCCCGCTTCGGCGCCCTCGACCACGACATCTGGAGGTCGATCCGGCTGGTCGTCGACACCGGGATGCATGCGCTCGGCTGGTCCCGGGAGCGCGCCATCGACTTCTTCCGCGAGCATACCGGGATGACGGAGCCGGAGATCACGGTCGAGGTCGACCGCTACATCGTCTGGCCCGGTCAGGCGCTCGCCTACAAGCTCGGCCAGCTCAAGCTCCGCGAGCTGCGCACGCTGGCGGAGACCTCGCTGGGCCCGGCGTTCGACGAACGGGCGTTCCACGACACGGTCCTCGCGGACGGCGGGCTCCCCCTCGGGGAGCTCGAGGCCCGGGTCCGGGCCTGGATCGATCGGACGCGGGCGTCGCGCCCGCGACGGACGGCCGCGCGGGCCCCACGACGGCGTTCGTCCGCGCGTCGGGCCTGACCGTTGGACGGTGGGCCAGGTCGGGCGGATGCGCGTCGTGGTCCTGGGCGGCGGAGGGCTCACGGGACGGGGCGCGGTCCGTCAGCTCGCCGCCGGCCGCGCGTTCGACGAGATCGTCGTCGCGGACCTCGATCCTGAGCTCGCCGAGGCGGCGGCCCGGGCCGCGGGGGACCGCGCCCGGACCGCCGCGCTGGACGTCCGGGACCGCCGGGCGACCGCCACCCTGCTCCGGGGCGCGACCGTCGTCGTGAACGCCACGCCGTATCCGTTCAATCTCGACGCCATGGGGGCGGCCCTGGACGCGCGGGTGCCGTACCTCGATTTCGGGGGCCTGTTCCACACGACCCGGCGTCAGCTCGAGCTCGATCCGGCCTTCCGGGCCGCCCATCTTCTCGCGGTCCCCGGGCTCGGACAGGTTCCGGGGGTGTCGAACGTCCTCGCCGCCGCCGCGGCCGCCCCCTTCGATCGTGTCGACGCGATCCTCCTCCGCGACGGGTGGAGGGACCTCCGACCCCCCTCGCCTCGGCCGTCGTTCAGCTGGTCGCCGATGACGTTCCTGGACGAGATGGTCCAGCCGGCGGTCGTCTTCGAGGACGGGGCCTACCGAGCCTACCCTCCCCTGAGCGGCGAGGAGGCGTTCGACTTCGCGGCCCCGGTCGGGCGGACGGTCCTCTACCGGACCCTGCACTCCGAGCCGGCGACCCTCCCCGACAGCCTGCGGAGCAAGGGGCTCCGCCGATGCGAGTGGAAGGAGGGGGGCCCCGGGATCGAGCTGCTCCGGACGCTGGGCCAACTGGGGCTGGCCTCGGAGAGCCCGGTCGACCTGCACGGCACCCCGGTGGTCCCCCGCGAGTTCACCCAGGCCCTGTTGCGGCGGGAGGGACTGCTCGGGCCGCCCGCGGGATCGCCGGTCGCCGACTGGGAGGTGCTGGACATCGAGCTGCGGGGCTCCGAGCACGACCGTCCGGCGGTCCGACACGCCATCGCCCGGTTCCCGCCCTGGCCGGACTGGCACCTTGCC